>JBBJJH010000006.1 GCA_037623315.1 Halanaerobiaceae bacterium ANBcell28 | reverse complement strand
ACTTGTTGATAACTTTTGGTTTGTTTACCATAAAAAAATGGGGAAACTCTATATAATATATTATTGACAGGATATATGTAATAATGTTACACTAATAAAGAGGTGATCAAATTGCATAATAATGGAGAAAATATACTATTGAAAATTGAGGCCACACTTGAAAATCTCAGGCCCTCAGAACAAAAAATAGCCAAATACGTACTTAAAAACTATAAAGATGTAATGTATCAAACCGTTAATGAACTTGCTTCAAATTCTGATGTTTCAGATGCATCTGTAATGAGATTTGTTAAAAGCCTTGGTTTTAAGGGATTTCAATACTTCAAACTAGCCCTGGCCAGTGTATCTGATAAAGATAAGAAAAAATCCCGTATTGAAAATGATGAATTTCCTTCTCTATCTAAAACAAAAGAAAATATAAAAAATAATATTTTTTCTTCTATTCAAGATACATCTTCAGTTCTAGAAGATAAAAACCTGGAGCAAGCAGTACAATTCATACTGCAGTCAAAGGAAATCTTTTTGGTTGGGGTTGGTGCTTCTGGTATTAATGCCCGTCTTCTTTCTTATAAACTACTAAGAATAGGTATTATAGCTAAATATATCAGTGACTCACATCTGCAAGCAATGCATGCATCTTTAATAGATTCAAATAGTCTTGTAATTGGAATTTCCCATTCCGGTTCTACGACTGATACTGTAGATGCCCTGAGGATAGCTCATGAATCTGGAGCCAGAACCATCTGTATAACAGATCATGTGAAATCACCAATTGTAGAATTTTCAGATCTCCTTCTTTGTACCTATGCCAGAGAAGATCCACTGGGAATCTCTCAGGGAAGAAGTTCAGCTTCACAGATCTATGTAATCGAGACCCTGATTGCCGCTCTTTATCCACAGTTAAAAGACAAAGCAGATAAATCTCGTAAGAAAACAGCCGAATCTGTTTTAAATAGACTATATTAAACTAAATCTTTTAAGATGATGAGAATCAAATTTAAATAAAATAATTATAAAGAGGTGCTCTATGAAAACCATTTTATATATCCCCCTTGATGAAAGATTTACAACAAGGGATGCTTTCATCCATCTGGCTAAACTAACCCCATATAAGGTAATAACTCCTTCTAGGGAATTATTACCCAGCATGAAGAATCCAGCTGATATTGATAAACTACATAGCTGGATATCTAAACACATCAAGAAAAGTGACTTCCTGGTACTATCTGCAGAAATGTTTCTTTACGGTGGTTTAATAAATTCCCGTCTCAGTTTTGATAAAACTGAACTTTTATTAAAGAGATTGGATAAAATCAGAGAATACAAAAAAAAGAATCCTTCACTTAAAATATACTTATCTACAGTAATAATGAGGATTCCAGCCTATAATCTTGACGCAGAAGAACCAGATTTCTGGCAATGGCATGGCAAAGATATTTTTGATTATTCCTATTATAATCATCGGTATAAGGTATTACAAAATGAAAAAGATATTGTGAAAGCCTGTAAGATAAAAAAAGATATCCCTGACAAATATCTTGATGAATTCCTCTGGAGAAGAAAGCGAAACCATCAACTGACAAAAAAAATATTAGATTATCAAAAGACTCTTAATCTATTTGAAAATATTTATATTACCCTTGACGATAATGCAGATTATGGTTTTAATAAGGAAGAAGAATATATATTAAGGGATATTGTTAAGAATAACAAGCTCCAGGATAAGGTAAATATCTACCCTGGTGCTGATGAGGTAGGCTTAACAATTCTTGCTAAACTTGCTACAACAACAAAAGGTATTATGCCTAAATTTCAACTTGTCTATCGCAATCCAGAAAGCAGAAACTATATCCCTAATTATGAAGGACAGAGCCTTGATCAAACAATAAAGGAGCAGATTACAGGTGCTGGAGGTTTTATAAGTCAGGATAAAGATATCATCTTGATAATTAATAACTTTGAGCAGGAAAAACAGCAAGAAGCTAGAGAACAAAGTAGAAATGACGATGACCAATATCAAGTTTTTGAAGATTCCTTATCTCAATCAAAACAATTAGCCTTTGCAGATCTTAGATATTCAAATGGTGGGGATTTAGATTTTGCTGAGTGGATTCATAAACAGCAAATAGAATTAGGAGCATTTTCTTATGCAGCTTGGAATACATCAGGTAATACACTGGGGACAGTGATTGCTAATTCAATTATCTTATTTCTTTTTAACAAGAAGCAAGAAAATCAGCATTTTAATACTATTAGATTCCTGGAAGATGTTTCATATCAGTCTTCTATCAGGACCGATTTAATGAACTATATATATAAAACCTCGGATTCTATATTTGACCTAAGTAATGATCTCAATTTTTATACTAAATTTGTGAGCAAACAAATGGAACATGAGTATAAAAAGTTAAAAAAATCTTATAAACTTCCTTATAAATTAAAAAAAGTATATTTTCCCTGGAAGAGAACCTTTGAAATAGGTTTGGAGTTGAAGGAATAGAGTGAATTTGCGAAAGGAATGGATATAATGATGAAAGCTATTGGAATAGATATAGGTGGAACCAAAACAAACATTGGAATAGTGGATGAAAAGGGGAAAGTATTGGAAAAGAAAACCTTTGCTACAAATGCCCAAAACCCTTCTAAATTAAAAGATGATCTGATTAATGAAATTTATAATATTATAAAAAAGGATAATGATATGCAGGGGATTGGAATAGCTTCTGCTGGTAGAGTTGACTTTAGTAGTAATAAAGTTGTTTATGCTACTGATAACCTGAAAGGATGGACAAATATTCCCATTACAGAGATTCTAAAAAAAGAATTTAAGCTCCCAGTTTATATAGATAATGATGTTAATGCTGCTTTGCTTTGTGACATAGTATTAAATCCAAATTTAGCTGAACAAACAGTAATCTTTTTAACAATTGGAACAGGATTGGGAGGAGCAATCGCCATTAATGGAAATATCATTCGAGGAAAGACAGGTTCAAGTGGTGAATTCGGACATATGGTTCTCTATCCTGGTGGGCATAAATGTAATTGTGGTAAAGAAGGTTGTGCAGAGCAGTATATTTCTGGCACAGCATACAAGAAAATTTTAAAAAAGAAATTAATCAAAAACGGATTAGAAGTAGTTACAGAAACAAGCCCTACTACTATCCAAGAAAAAATATTTAAAAGTAATCCTATCTACATGGAAGCTCTAAAGGAAATCTCTTCAAATCTGGCAATACTTCTCGAAAGCATAAAGAATTGTATAGATTATGATACCTGTATCATTGGTGGTAGTTTTACAGTCTATCAAGAACTAATACTAAAATTTATTGAGGAAAGATTCAGTGATTATAATCATAAATACTCGAAAGATCCTGAATTTATTTTTAGCAGACAGGGTAATTCTGCAGGTATGATTGGTGGGGGATTACAGGTATTTGAATCTTTATGATCTCTCTAAAAGAGAGATCATAAAGATTCTTTTCTTGAAAGCTATTTATCAAATATAAGGTAAAGTACCAGTCTATTTTATATATTCTAATTCCCCACCCTTAAATACTTTAACTACTTCTAAATCCTGATTTAAAAATACAAAATCAGCTATATTACCTTCTTTTATACAGCCAATTTTATCTTCCATCCCTAAAATCCGGGCAGGGTTATATGTTACCATTTTAATTATTTTATCCAGAGGTAAATTGCTTATTTTATTAATATTTCTAATAGCCTGGTCTAAAGTTAAAACACTCCCTGCCAACCTCCCATTTTCCAATCGTGCTGTACCTTCTTTAACTATCACTTTTTGTCCGCCTAAGTCATACTCACCATCTTCCATTGAAGCAGCTCTCATAGCATCTGTAACTAATATAATATCATTCGAATTTTTTGCTTGTAAAACTATTTTAATAACAGCTGGATGAACATGAATAAAATCAGCTATTAACTCTACTGTCGTATCTGTTGATAAAGCTGCACCTATCAAGCCTGGCTCGCGATGATGTAATTTTTCCATGGCATTAAACAAATGAGTTACATGAGAAAGTCCTTGAGAAAATGCAGCTATAACTTCTTCATATGAAGCACCTGTATGCCCGGCAGAGGCTATTATATTATTTTCCTTTAAGTAATTAATAAGTTCTTTTATTCCCTCTAATTCAGGTGCAATTGTAATTAATTTAATAATGTCTTTATATTCCTCAATCAATTTTAAGTCTGGTGATATAATATCCTTAGCTATATGACATCCTTTAAATTCTTTACTTATAAATGGACCTTCAAGATGAACTCCAATTATACTTGCACCTGGGCTCTCCTTTTTATTAATAAGATCTCTGACATTCGAAAGAGCATTCCTTATATTATCCCGAGACATGGTCATAGTTGTAGCTAAAAAAGAAGTAACACCTGATCTAATCAAACTATTTTTAATATTTTTTAAAGACTCAAGTGAAGCATCCATTGTGTCATATCCTGCAGAACCATGAATATGAATATCAATAAAACCTGGACTAAGAAAGTTGTTTTCACCATCAATTATTTCAAGTTTCTTATTTTCTTTTTTTAACTTAGAGATTTTATTCGGAGTACAATCAATAAATACTTGTTCTATTTTTTCTGAAAAAAGAACAGCAGCATCTACAATTTCATCTCTAAAGATAACCTTAGTATTATGAATTAGTTTCAGCATATCATTAAACACCCTCTCACTTACTTTTCAAATCAAGCCATCTCTGCCCTGGCAAAGGTACGAGACAAATCAGTGATTTTTACTTGAAGCTCCTTATCAAGCATATGACCAGCACCTTTCACTATAATTATATAGCCGTTTATTCTGGCAACTCCATCTTTAGGATTATTAAACTGCTGATCTTCAATCAAAACAGTGTACTCTTCCCCTTCATTAACTGGTAGAGCCAGACTGGCCATTTTTCTTTTACTTCCCTTATTTACAATTTTATAATTTTCAATATGTAATTCATCATTACCACTAATATATATATCTAAATCTAATTCATCTTCTAATTCTTTTAACTTTTCTCCTCCAACTCCGATTAAAACAGCAGCAACTTTTGGGTGGACTTCCAGTAATATAGCTGAGAAATCCTCATCTACCTTTAATTCTGTTATCTCCCTAATAATGCGTAAAGCCATACTACTTTCAGACATAATCATACCACTACCCTGACAATATGGGCATTCTTTTTGCATTAATTCACCAAAACCTTCACGAACTTTCTTCCTGGTCATTTCTACCAGTCCCAATTTAGTAAGACCAAGTAAGGCGGTTTTTGTTTTATCTTTATTAAGTTCCTGACTAAAAACTTCTAAAACTTTATCTTGATGTTCGGTTAAAGCCATGTCTATAAAGTCAATTATAATAATGCCACCAATATCCCTGATTCTCAACTGTCTAGCAATCTCTTTTGCAGCTTCTAGATTAGTTCTAAAGACTGTTTCTTGCAAATTCTTTTTGCCTGTATATTTACCAGTGTTTACATCTATACTGTATAAAGCCTCAGTCTTATCTATGATTATATATCCACCTGAATTAAGCCAAATTTTACGATTGAGTAGTTTTTTCAATTCTTTCTCAATACCATAATTAATAAATATAGGGGTTTGGCGTTCATATAGATAGATTCTCTTCTTTAAATGAGGTGCTATTTTTTCTAATAAACTAGCTATATTCTCATATTCTTCCTCATTATCTATTACAACTTTATCTACTTCAGCAGACATATAATCCCGAACCACTTGACGAATCAAACCAACATGTCTATACACTAAATCAGGTGCAGAAGCCTTACGATAATCTTCTTGAACACTCTTCCATACATGAACTAAATAATCAAGGTCAAGTTCTAATTCTTCCTTAGTCCTTTCTTTAGCATTTGTTCGAATGATAACTCCAAAATCATAGTCTGTTAATTTAGCAGCCAAAGATTTTAATCTATCCCTCTCCTCTTTATTAACTATTTTTCTAGAAATATTTATCCTTGATTCAAAAGGCATAAGCACAAAATATCTCCCAGGAATAGACACCTTACAACTTGCCTTAGGTCCTTTCGACCCAATAGACTCCTTAATAATTTGAACCATGATTTCCTGACCAGGCTTCAAAATTTGCTGAATAGCTAATTTATTTTCCTGCCATAAATCTAATTGCTCTTTATTAAGAAGAGGATAAAGATCATTAATATGTAAGAAAGCATTTCGGTCTATCCCAATATCTACAAAAGCAGCCTGCATTCCTGGCAACACATCTTTTACTATTCCTCGATATATATTGCCAGCAATCTGATCATAAATGTCCTGCTCCAAAAAAACATCTTCTAGTCGATTATCAACAAGTACAGCGCCACGCTTTTCTCTTATTCCAGAATTGATTATTATCTCCCTACTCATACTCTCAACTCCCTATATACTTATCGTCTAGAGGAGTATAAAAATTCCCTCCCTCTTGAATATATAAGCCTTCTCTTTCTATATTTATTATCGGAACTTTATAAATATCATCACAAAAATCGTTTAAAGACCTAATAAGTTCTTCTGCTCTAAGATTCCCCGAACTACCTGATTGTACTTTAAAACGCCACTTTCCAGGTGCAAGGATGTCAGCATCTAGTATTAAAGGCCTAATATCTATTAATCGATCCTTTTTCCTTTTCCGTTTTCGAAGGACTTCAATCTTTTCTTCTGCTAGAAAAGATTGTAAAACTTGCTCTTCTTCAAAATTTTCAACTTTATATTTCATATTATAATCATAAACAGCAGTATCAATAAGTGCCATTAATGATTTACTAGTATTATTAATTTGCTTTGCTTCTAATATTTTAATATCACTAGGTAATTTTTCATTAACTTTATTTATAAAATTATCAGGAGTTATATTTTCAGCAAGTTCAAGATCAAAATATTCCCCCCTACCAAGCATCCCCACCTTTAGAGGGTTACCTAAAGACAAAATAATATGTGGATTAAAGCCTTTTGAATAAGCCAGTGGTAATTCGGCCCTTCTAAAAGCACGACGAAAACTATCCATCAACTCCAGGTGAGAAATATAACGTACTCCTTCTAATTTTTCAAACTTAGCTCTAATCAACATGTCTCTCACCACCTGGTATTTCAAAATCTCCTTCTAATTCGAAACACACATCACAGGCTGTACAACCAGCAGTTCTGCAATCTGCAGTCAAAGACTCATCATTAGCAATTTGATATTCCTTTTTCAAAAACTTTTTACTTACTCCCATATTTATATGATCCCAGGGTAAAATCTCATCCATGTCCCTTTCCCTGAGATAATCCTCCATTACTAGGTTGTTCTCAGCAAATGCTTCTTGCCAATTCTCTACTGTAAAATGCTCATTCCAGCCATCAAATTTACATCCCTTTTCCCAGGCGCTTTTTATAACAGGAGCTAATCTTCTATCTCCTCTTGAAAATACACCTTCCATTATACTCAAATCAGGATCATTCCAGCTAAAGTTTAAGCCTCGGCCTTTTAAATTATCCATTAGATATTTTTGTTTTTCAATGATTTCTTCTTTATTGACCATCCTCATCCATTGAAAAGGAGTACACGGTTTTGGAACAAATGTAGAAACACTTATATGAATCATAATTCGTTTCATCCTTTTATTACTATCTTTTCTTATTTTACGGCCTAAGTTTAAAACCTCTTTTGCAAGCTTATCTATACCAGCAAGATCTTCCATTGTTTCCGTTGGAAGTCCAAGCATAAAGTACAATTTTATACTTGACCAACCCTCCTCAAAAGCACCTTTAACAGCTTCATATAAATCCTCTTCACTAACACCTTTATTAATTACATCTCTTAATCGTTGGCTACCTGCCTCTGGTGCAAAAGTAAGACCTGATTTTCTAACTCTCTGAACCTCTTTAGCTAAATTTACAGAAAACCTATCAACTCGTAAAGATGGTAGTGATATACTTATTTTTTTATCCTCATAACGACTGGATAGTGTTTTAATAAGATCAGCAATACCACGATAATCCATAGTACTTAAAGAACTTATAGATAGCTCATCATAGCCTGTATTCTCCAATATTTCGTCTGCTAGTTTAATAATAGTCTCCTTACTTCTTTCTCTTGAGGGACGATAACTAATACCGGCAGCACAAAAACGACATCCCCTGGTACAACCTCTAGCAATTTCAATAACTGCTCGATCATGTACAATAGGAAGATACGGAACAATAAACTTAGTAGGGTAAAAAGCATTATCAAAATCAACCACAACCTGGCGTTTAATTTTTTCCTTAACACCTTCTTCCACAGTAGAAATTGATTTAATAATTCCTGCAGAATCATATTCCACCGTATATAAAGATGGTACATACACACCAGGGATCTTATGTAATTCAAACAAGGTCTCTTTTCTTGAAAGTCCTTTTTTCTTCAAGTCTTTATATTTTCTAGTTAAATTCAACATCCCATCTTCAGCCTCTCCAATAAAAAAGAGGTCAATATACGGAGCTAGTGGCTCTGGATTAAATGCCGTCGATCCTCCAGCAATAATTAAAGGAAAATCTTCATCCCTTTCTTTACTTTCCAGAGGAAACCCTGCTAAATCAATCATATTTAATATATTGGTATAACTCATTTCATATTGTAAGGTAAAAGCAAAAATATCAAAATCACTAATTGGCTTTTTCTTCTCTAAAGAAAACAAAGGAATACCTTCATTACGCATCATTTCCTCCATATCAACCCATGGAGCATAGGCCCTCTCGCATAAAATATCTTCTTCATTGTTCAACAAATGATAGATTATCTTCAAACCTAGGTGAGACATCCCTACCTCATAAAGATCAGGAAAAGCAACAACTACCTTGGTCATCTCCTTATCCCAGTTCTTTTTAATTATATTATATTCATTTCCAGCATACCTTGCAGGTTTTTCTACCTTATATAATTTTTCATCTAATACCTTCTCTAAATTCAAACTCAAACCTCCTTAAATCTCTTCTATATCTTAAACATTATTTTATGTAAACATCATCATCTTTTATAAACCTAATTTTGATCCCAATGCTAGCGAGTCAACTTGCGTCGGAACGAAGTGAGTTCATTTTTCTTAATTTCTTGAATGAAAAAGTAACTGGCGTTTTAGACTTTTCTTGAATGAAGATAATTGCAAAAGGTTCAATCTTACTCTACCTTTATATTATATCCCTCATTATCATTTCCTTATGCTTTTGTTGAAAATATTGATTAATCAAAGTTGATTCACTTATAGTTCCAATCATCCTTTTTTCAACATCCAATACGAAAAACATTGTATATTTAACAGGATTTATATGATATATAGCTTCTTTAATTGTTAAGGAATCACTAACAACTTGAGCAGACATCTTTTTAATACTTAAATTATCAATACTAGAATTTCTTTGTGATAAATATCGTAAAAAATAATAAAACAACTGCTTCTCTTCTTTAGTTATTAGTGCATAAATAAAAAAGAAAAAAAACAAAAACCAAATATTAGCTTTTTGAAATATTAAAATAAAAACCGCTGTAATTATTCCTAAGATGGCAAGAATTTTTGCTATCTTAATGGCTATTTGATTTCCCAACTTTATACCATAAATTTGAACTAAAAGGGACCTTAAAATTCTGCCACCATCCAGTGGTAAAGCAGGAATCAGATTAACCGTAGCAATAATCAAATTATATATCAAGATTAATTCTACCTGTGAACTCATATAAATTATATCAAAATTTAATAAAATAAAAAAGATTAAAAACAGACCCATATTTACTAAAGGGCCTGCCAAAGCTACTTTAATTTCATCTTTAGGTTCCATTTCTAAAAGGCCACTATATTCTGCCATACCTCCAAAAGGAAATAATTCAATATTATTCATTCTATATCCTAGCAAATAAGCTGTAATACTATGAGCCATTTCATGTATTAATACTAGAGTATATGCAATAAGTAAATCCCAAAACATCCCAACAAGAAAAAAAAGTAATGATACCAATAAAAAAAGGGGGTTAACCCTTAACGTCAATCCCCACTGTTTCACAGAAATTCACCCCTTTCTATATAATATATATTAGAAAGGGTATCTTTTTTATACATGATAGAAAATAAATATATATCTTAAAATAATATTTTTTTTCTTCGCATATTAACATTTAAAACTAAACCTATAGCGATTAAAGAACTCAACATGGAACTACCTCCATAACTAATAAAAGGTAAAGGAAGACCAGTAATCGGCATCATACCCATTGTCATAGCGATATTTTGGAAAACCTGGAAGAAAAACATAGAGCCAACCCCAGCAGCAATTAATTTGCCATAATTCTCTCTAGCGTTAGCAGCAATATTGAATATTTGCCATAATAAAAACATATATAGAAGCACTATTATCATAATACCTATAAATCCAAATTCTTCTCCGACAACTGAAAAAATAAAATCCGTGTGTTTTTCTGGCAAAAATCTTAATTGATTTTGCGTTCCTGAGAACCACCCTTTTCCAAGAACTTGACCTGATCCCAAAGCAATCATAGATTGTATTAAGTTATATCCTATTCCTCCTGGATCAATTCCAGGATTAACAAAAACTATTAGACGATTTAATTGATATGGCTTGATAAATACTAATGGTGTACCAAATATAAAGTGAGACAATATAAACATCACAACTACTGTAAAACCACCACCAAAAATAACAGCCATAATTCGCCCATTTGCACCACCAACATATAGCATACCGATAAAAATTGCTAGTAAAACAAGAGCTGTACCTAAATCATTTTGCCTCAAAATTAACAAAAAAGGTATCAAAATAACTATAAAAGGTTTAACAAATCCCCTCAAACTTTGTAATTGCTCTTGATTCTTATCAATCACTGAAGCAAGTACAAGTATCATTGCTATTTTCGCCATCTCAGAAGGCTGAAAATTAATAGGTCCAAAATTAATCCATCTTTGTCCTCCAGCTACAGTATAACCAATTAGTAAAATAATAAATAATACTGAAATAGTAGCAAGATATATTATAGATGAATAATGGTTAAAAGAATTATAATCAAAAAATTGCAAGAAAATAATTAAAATAATCCCCATAATTATCGAGACTACTTGTGTTCTAAGATAATACCCACCTACTGAATTAACTTGATTTACTTCCACAGCACTACTGATAGCAAGTAAACCAATAATAATTAGTAGAAACGTAGCTACCGGAATATACCAGTTTAAATTTTTTCTTAATTTTTTATTCCATTGCATATGCAAAACCCTTACCCTGAACTTTTTATTGGAAAATTAGCAACTAAAGCAGTCATTCCATCCTTATCACGGTCTACTTCTACTTTAATATGATTGTCATCCACCTCAATATAACGTGTTAATACTTCTAATAATTCCTTTTTCATTGATTTCATTTCTTCAGGTGATAATTTAATACGATCATGGATTAATATAAACTGTAAACGTTCTTTTGCAACACTTTTACTACTTGAATCTGTCTCATTTTTTATACCAAACCTTTTTAAAAATTCTATCTTAACCCCCTCCTTTAGGACAAACCAACCATTCTCTTAAATTTTGATAATATAGTATCTTTACCTAAAGACATTAGTGGAAGTTCTTCACCCTCTATCCTTCTAGCTATATTACTAAAAGCATTTCCTGCTTTTGATTTATCACCTTTTAAAACTATTGGTTCACCTCTATTAGTTGATATAACAATGTTCTCATCTTCAGGAACTACCCCTAATAGATTAATAGCTAATATTTCTATCATGTCATCAATATCCATCATATCGCCTTTTTGAACCATATCAGGCCTAAGTCTATTAATAATCACTTCAGGGTCCTTTAAACCCTCTGTTTCCAAAAGGCCAATAATCCTATCTGCATCTCTAACCGCTGAAACTTCTGGAGTAGTAACTATCACAGCTCTTTCAGCACCTGCTATTGAATTTTTAAATCCCTGTTCTATACCTGCAGGTGAATCAACTAGTATATAATCCATATCTTTTTTTAAGGTCTCTGTCAACTCATTCATCTGAAAGGGAGTAACTGCAGTTTTATCTCTTGTCTGAGCTGCAGGTAATAAAAACAAATTATTATTCCTCTTATCTCTTATTAAGGCTTGCTCTATTCTACAATTCCCCTCCACAACATCAACTATATCATAAACAATTCTATTTTCCAAACCCATAACAACATCTAAATTTCTCAAACCTATGTCAGCATCAATTAAACAAACTTTTTTACCCATCATGGCTAAGGCTGTTCCCAGATTAGCTGTTGTAGTGGTTTTTCCTACACCACCTTTTCCTGAAGTTACAACTATAACTTTTCCCGACATTTGGGTTCCCCCTTTATGTAATTTGTATTATCTTAAACTATTTTTGTTCTAATTCTTCAACAATTATTGTCCCATTTTTTACATATGCTCTTTCTGGAGCATTTGGCTCCACATTTTTCAATTCATCAGGTGAGCGGGAGATAATATTAGCAATCCTTAATTGAGTAGGCTGTAATTTAAGAGCAATAATCTGTGAATCATTTGCCCCTGTAGCCCCAGCATGAACTACACCTCGCAACTTACCCACTACAAGAATGTCACCACCAGCTATCACCTCTGCACCAGGGTTTACATCCCCTATAATAACAATATTAGCTGGATATTTAATTAACTGCCCAGAACGTATAGTTCTATTAATCAAAATTGTATCCATATTTCGAGACTTCAAAGAAACTTCTTGGCTTATAAAGTAAACATTCTCCACTTTTTCATATCGTGATACTAGTTCAATTAATTCCTGCATTTCGTCCATCAAGAGATTGAGACCATTAAGATTTATATATAAATCAACTCCAGCAAAAAAATTACTCGCTTCATTACTGTGTTTTAAAAGAGCTTTTTGAATATCAAAAAACTCCTTCTCGGGATTAAGATTTATATAAACTCCCTGTGATGTAACCTTAAAAGAAATTGCATCCATATAAGTTCTCCTTCATGACTAAATATCTATATTTTAGATAATATTATATATACATACTTATATAATTCGTTAAAAATATAGAAAACCCTTCTTATAAAGCACAATTAATTATCCAACTCTATATCCAATTCTATTTCTAATTCTATATCTTCTTCAACCTCATAATACTTTCTAAAAATATCAGCAGCAATCGGTAAGGTATAAGCACTAGAATTACCCTCTTCTAAAAATACCAAAACTGCCAAATCAGGATCCTCTATAGGTGCAAAACCAGCAAACCAACCATGATTTGCCCCTGCTGCTCTAGTCTGTGCCGTACCAGTCTTCCCGACAACTTCAACTGGAAAATCCATAAAATGTCTAGATGCTGTTCCATAAGACTCCCTGGTGGTTTCCCTTAAACCTTCTATTAATATATCATAGGTGCTTTGTTCAAAAGGTAGTTCTCTGATCACTTCAGGCTCAAAATCAACTATTATTTCTCCATTATGATCTATTATCTTATCTACTAAGCGAGGACGATATAAGTATCCACCATTAGCTATGGCAGACATCATATTAATTACTTGCAATGGAGTTGTGGTAAGCCTTTGACCAATAGCTAATTGTACTGCATCACCAGGATACCATATCTCTCCATGTGTCCTTAATTTCCATTCATTATCAGTGACTATACCTACGCGTTCATTAGGAAGATCAACCCCAGTTTTAGCTCCAAAACCAAACTCTCTCGCTGCCTGAGCAAGATTATCTCCTCTATTAGCCCTATCAAGGTTATATAGCTCATGACCCAATTGGTAAAAAACCACATTATTGGAACGAGCAATAGCTCTAGTAAAATTCAATTCTCCTTCTCCACCCCAGCGATACCAATTACGATACTCAAATTCACCAATTCTATATATACCGGTATTATCTACAAAGCTTGTATCTGCAGTCACACCTAGTTCTTCAATAGCAGCAGCTCCAGTTACTAATTTAAATACAGAACCAGGATTCACTTCATTCATAATTGGCCTATTATATAATGGTCTTAAGGGGTTATTATTTAAGTCAGCAAAATCTTGATGTGATATCCCTTCAACAAAAAGATTCAAATCATATCCTGGTACACTAGCCATGGCTAAAATAGCACCAGTCTTAGGATCCATAGCTATAGCTACAGCTCCAGTTGGTGGAAATAATTCATCGTCCTCTGAAGCAACATTTCTTAAACGATATAACTCTTCTTCAAGAAGAGTTTCAACATATTGTTGTAAGTCAACATTTATATTTAGAACCAAATCATTACCAGGTTCTGGTGGTAAAGTAGCCAAGGTTCTTGCCATAATACCCCTGCTATTCACCTCTATCTGCTCAATTCCATTTGTTCCTCTTAAGTAGGGCTCATAAAATCGTTCCAATCCAGTTTTGCCTACAACATCTCCGCCTCTGTAATTAACACCAGTCTCATTAAATCTTATTAGTTCATCACGATTAATTTCACCTACATAGCCAAGGATATGTGGTGCAAACTCTCCATAAACATATTCTCTCATCGAAGAAATATTCGTCATAATTCCAGGAAGTTCATCAATGTTTTCTTCAACGATAACCATTGTCTGTCGAGAAATATTTCTTTTTAATAAGACAGCATTTGACCTATGACCTCTCCCTCTATTATAATTATTCATAAGAGTTTCCTCATCATAAGAACTTAAAGACGCTAACCTGCTTATCAATTCATCAATAGTGTACTCAGGAGGAACCTCATTTGGTAAAAGATAAATACTATATGCTTCTCTATTTGAAACCAAGACATTATAGTCATTATCAAGTATTCTACCCCGGGGTGCTAACACAGGACGTTGTGACATTCTATTACCTTCAGACAATTGATAGTAATAATCTCCTCGTATTATTTGCAATTGTCCTGCACGGAGAATCAGAAACAAGAAAACAAGCACAATAATTATTTTAAAGATACTAATTCTCTTATCCATGATTACTGCCTCCATCTACATCAATTTTATAATAAATATAATATATAATAAGTCCGATAATAGCATTAACTAATGATGCTGGTAAAATAATTGATTTTAAAACATTAAAATAATTTATATTAAATAAAATATTTTCAGAAAGTAGAATAATTAAAGATTCATTAAGGATAGTAGCCAAAAATATTATAATAGGAGATATTATAATAAAATCTTTAAAAACTACGCCTTCCACAAAACCAGTTAAACTAGCAATAAAGACTTTAATAATTGTAAAAACACCAAAAAAGCCTGTCATAAAAAGATCCTGAAACAGTCCTGCTAATAGACCATAAAACGCGCCTTTATTGACTCCATAATTTAAGCTAATAACTACTACTATAATTAATAAAAAGTCTGGCTTTATTCCTTCAAAAATAAAGTTTGGGGGAATTTTAATCTGTAAGAACAAAGCAAAAATTATAAAGATGAAATTCTTTATAAAAAGTTTAATTTCAACCCCCCCTTTTTAAAAATCAGTAATAATTAATACCTCTTCTACCGTCTTTTCAGACATATACAATTCTATTTCAGCTTTTTGAGATAAAGCAAAAGAGTCACTTTCTATATTGATGACTCGACCTATAGGAAGTCCTCTCGGAAAACTATCCGATAAACCAGAACTAACTATATTATCACCAAGTTCAATATCTCCTTCTGGACTCCTGGTATTCCAGGATATATTGTCCATAATATTAATACTTGTCTCATTTATTTGTCCTCTAACTATACCAATAGCTCTAGACTCTTCTCTCTCAACTATTCCACCTATAGTAAATTCAGGATCAGTTATTAATAAAACTTGAGAAGAAAAAGCTCCTACAGTCTCAATACGTCCAAGAAGAGCACCACCGTAAGTAACTACTGGCATTCTTTCTTGAACTCCATCTCGAGCACCTCTATTAATAGTCATCCTATCGCCCCAATGAGTAACACTATAACCTATTACTCTTGCACCAATACTTTCAAAAGACAATTGTTCTTTAAACGAAAGTAATTCCCTTAATCTTATATTCTCGTTTTTATAATAGTCCCTATATAGCATTTCCATTTTATACATTGAGATTTCTTCACGTAAAGCTTTATTTTCTTCTATTAAAGCAGCACTATTAACTATGCTGCTCCAATAATTTCCAAGTGAATAATACAAGCCATTGCTAAAATTCAGAACAGGAGTTATCACATTATATATCCCCTGTTCGATCCAATTCAAAAGTGCAAAATCAGGAAAGTTAATAAATCCAAGGCCAACAATCAAAAACACTACCAACAACGATATCAATATGGTCGTCCAGTTCAATTTATTCAAACTAACACCACCTGTTTATATTAAGATATTTTTTTTGAAGTAACCAGAACATCTCTAAGGGATTTTATTTCTTCTAGAGCAATTCCTGTTCCTTTTACTACACAATCGAGTGGTTCATCTGCTATATGAACTGGCATTTGTGTTTGGTCAATCAATAAACTATCTAAACCTTTTAATAAGGCTCCCCCTCCTGTTAGAACAATGCCTCTATCCATTACATCTGCTGAAAGTTCAGGCGGAGTTTGTTCTAATGTATATTTAACAGCCTCTACAATTGAATTAACAGGTTCTTGTATGGCATTTCTAATCTCTTCTGAAGTAATTTCAAGATTCTTAGGAAGTCCAGTAACTAAATCTCTACCTCTTACTTCTTTAACACTTTCCTCAATCTCTGTTGAAGTAGCAGAAGCAATCCCTACTTTTATTTCTTCAGCGGTTCGTTCTCCAATCATCAATTTATATTTTTTCTTAATATAATGAATTATACTATGATCAATATCGTCACCACCAATACGAATTGAACGACTACTTACTATACCACCTAATGAAATTACAGCAACCTCTGTAGTACCACCACCAACATCTACTACCATGTTACCTGTAGGCTCATGAACTGGAAGTCCTGCTCCTATAGCAGCTGCCATTGGTTCTTCTATTAAATATGCTTCACGGGCCCCAGCATGTGTAGCAGCATCTAATACTGCACGTTTTTCTACTTCAGTAACCCCTGAAGGTACACAAATAATAATACGTGGGCGAACTAATTTAGTCCTTTTATGTGCTTTTTCAATAAAATACCTAATCATTGTTTCTGTAACATCAAAATCAGCTATTACTCCATCTTTCATGGGCCTAACAGCCACTATATTTCCAGGAGTACGTCCAATCATTCTTTTTGCTTCATCACCAACAGCTAAAACATCCTCCTGATTATCTCTTAAAGCAACTACTGATGGTTCTCGTATTAATATTCCTTTCCCTTTTACATAAACTAATGTATTTGCAGTACCTAGATCAATTCCTAGGTCGCGTGAAAACGGTGCACTAACAAATTTAAATACCATTATTTTTCCCCTTTCTATATTAAAAAAATAACTATTTATCCCAAAATCAATAACTATAATATCGTAATTTTTAATTACTTCCACAATTAGCTTGTCTTATAAAATTATTAATACAAGACATTAGATATAACCTTTTTCTTTCATACTTATAAAGACACCATCTCCTATAATAATATGATCCAAAACATCTATTCCCATAATATTGCCGGCATCTATTAATTTCTTGGTAATATTAATATCATCACGACTAGGCTCAGGTACACCACTAGGATGATTATGAACTAAAATCATTGCTGCCGAACTATGTTTTATCGCTTCCTTAAAAACTTCACGGGGATGTACTATAGAGCTTGTCAAACCTCCTTTACTAATCATCGGAATAGCTATAACTTGATTTTTTATATCAAGAAGTACAATTTTAAAAACCTCTTGAGTTAAATAACGCAACTCTGGCATCAAGAGATGAGCAGCATCTCTTGGAGATTTAATAACTTCCTTTTCTTCGCGATTTAATGTAGCTAAACGCTTACTCAATTCAGCAACAGCTTTTAATTGTACAGCTTTTGCTATCCCCATACCATTAACAGTCATAAAATCTTTAAAACTTAAGTAATTTAATGCTTTAAGTCCCCCAAATTTATTTAGTATATCCTGTGATAATTCAACTGCTGTTCTTTTCTTATTGCCTACTCTTATTATCAAAGCTAATAATTCGGCATCTGATAAATTTTCTGCTCCATATTGTACTAGTTTTTCGCGGGGGCGCTCATTTTCAGGCATCTCTTTGATAGTAAACCTATACTCAACAGCACCCATATTAACTTCTACTCCCTACATATAAATTATATAAATTAGCCACAAAGTCTAATTATAAACAAAAATAATAATTGGAATTAAAAAATCTTAAAATCAAAATCCCTCAATACTAAAGCCAACTTATGAATAGGTAACCCCATTACAGTAAAATAAGATCCAAGAATCTTATCTACAAAGATTCCACCTATTCCTTGAATACCATAAGCCCCAGCCTTATCCATAGGCTCACCTGTATCCACATAACTCATAATTTCCTCATCAGAAATTGAACGCATAAATACATCTGTCTTATCATAATCAACTATAAAATTCTTTGTTTCTGTATCACAAACAGCAAATCCTGTAAAAACTTGATGCTTTTCGCCCTGTATTTTTTGTAAAATAGAAACTGCTTCTCCTCGATTAAGAGGTTTACCTAATATTATATCATCAATAAGAACTATTGTATCAGCAGCAATTACTACTGTATTCTCTAAGTTTTCAGCAACTCGTTCTGCCTTTGCTTTTGCTAATTTTTTTACCATCTCCACGGGATTTAATCCTAAATATTCATCTTCATTTATATGGCTAGGAATAATAGCAAAATCAAATCCCATCATTTTTAGCAATTCCACTCTACGAGGTGACTTAGAAGCTAAGACAAGCTTTTTCACTTTACACCCTCCTTGAACTCTCAGCAGGTAGATAAGATATTGAGAAATAAGAAACTAAACCTACTCCAATACCTGTTGGTATCGCTAATAAGACTAAATAAGGTAAATAATAAAATATTCCTGGATTTTGTATAATGAAATAAGCAATCACTATTTGCCCGATGTTATGGAAGGTAGCTCCAATTACGCTATAGCCAATTAAACTAAATTTCTCTCTAAATGTAAAATAAGCAGATGCCATTATAAGATAAGACAGTAAACCTCCACTTAAGCTCAAATAAAAACTAATTGTCATAAAAGTTCCAATTAATAGAGAACCTAAAATAATACGCAAAAGCAAAATTAGCAAGCCACCTTGAAAACCTAGCAAAACTAATCCCACTAAACTAACTATATTAGCTAAACCCAATTTAGCCCCAGGTACTATTGCAGACATAGGAAGCATCGCCTCCACAAAATGCAATATCAAACCTAAAGATACCAATAAACCAACCAAGACAATACGACGTGTACTATTCATAAGATACCTTTCTACTAATCCCATACTATATAATTCTACATTTCAAAAAACTTATTCCCAATTTACTTTTTTTACTACTAGAAATATATAATTCTTAATTATTAATTCAATAAAGCTATGCTATTTTCCTCTATTAAAATGCAAAAAAAATCGCTAAAAAAAGCAAATTAAAATTTATTAATTTCCATAGTTTATTGTAACATCTTTCACTCATAAAGTCTAGAATAAGAAATTAGCAAATAATAAGTAAATAGTAGTTTTATTTTTCTAAATTAATACACAAGCCCAGTGTTAATATCCATAATTTCCTATTAATATTATTCTATACTCGAAAATATAAAAGGAGCCAATTAAATTGACCCCTTTATCTAGGTTTAAAATATAAAATTAACTCAGCATACCATCTAAATATCATCTTCATACTAATATCATATCTCATCCTCATCTATATAAAAAACCTTAGTACTTGACATATCTTCTACAACTAAAGTCCCATCTCCTTTAGATTATTATAACTAATGACCAAACTTTCAAAAGGATCACGGTCATAACAAAGGTCCTGCTCAACAGGACACCATTCTACTCCAATTTCTTTACAAGCCTCTATAATTCTTGACCAGTTCAAATTACCCTCTCCAATTTCAGCAAAACGCTGCTCAATATCTGAAGATATCATCATATCTTTAAAATGAACTACTTTCATTCGGCCTGCAACTTTTTTTATCCATTCTACAGGATCAGCCCCCCCTGCCTGAACCCAATAAGTATCCAATTCAAAATCAAACACTTCCAAATCGCTTTCTTCAAAAAGGATGTCCATTCCTGTTTTGCTGCCAAATTTACGAAACTCAAAATTATGATTGTGATAAACAAATTGTAAACCATTTTCTTTTAACTTACGAGCCATCTCTGAAGCCTCTTTAGTAAAGTGAATATAACTTTCTTTATCTTTTCTATATTCACCTGGCATAGAACCCAATCCTACATATTTACAATTCCATAATTTATGATCCCTAATTACCCCTTCTAAATCTTTTTTCATACGATCAAAAGCAATATGTGTAGCACAAATACTTAATCCTTCTTTGTCAACTATATCCTTTAATTCCTGTGGATCAATAGGTCCTAATCCTGATACCTGTACTGCATCATACCCTATTTTTTTTACTTTCTTTAATGTTTTTTCAATTTCCTTAGGAGTTTGCAGAAATTCTCTTAAAGTATATAATTGTGCTGCAATTTTCATAAAGAACACCTCTTTGGTTTTTAAACTTTTTATTAAAGCTATTAGTAATTAGCCTGCTCACAACACTATTTCCTAATTTCCACCAAACTAGCGCTTTTTGAGGATTCATATATAGCCTCTATCAACCGTAAACACTTGATGCCATCTTCAGCACTAATTGTAAAATCATTAGTATTTTCTATAACATCTTTATAAAAACCTTCAATCAAAGTTTTATGGCCATATCCCCAATAAGATTTATATTTAGTATTATTTCTATCAACATACTGGTCATCAAAAACATTGGAATCAATCTTCAAATTACCACCTTCTAAAATCATCCTGCCTCTTTCACAATCTATTTCTATTTGAATAGGTGAATTAACAGTAAAACAATTGCTAGCATAAAAAATGCCTCTGACTTCATTTTCAAAGAAGATAGTTCCTTCTGCAGTATCTTCTACTTCTATTGAATGTATGCACCTATTATCAACATTCCCTTTAACAGCCTCTATTTCACCTACAAACCACTGCATTAAATCCAGGGTATGAATGGCTTGATTAATCAATACCCCACCACCTTCTGTGGCAAATTCACCTCTCCAATCGTCCTGTTGATAATATTCTTCATCTCGATGCCAGGTTACTATAGCCTTAATAGCTTTAATTTTACCTAGCTTAGCACTTTCCAGGATTTCTTTTGCTTTCAAATTATTTTCATTGAACCTATTTTGAAAGACTACTCCCAGACGTCTACTGGTGTTTTTTGCTGTTTCGATCATCTTTTCTGCCCGTTCACTATTAAGGGCTACTGGTTTTTCTACCAGCACATCAAGACCAGCTTCCATAAAATCTATGGCCATAGCAGAGTGTTGGTAATGTGGTGTACATATATGAACAAGATCAAGGTCTTCTTTCAGTAGATCTTGGTAGTCAGTATAGTAAAGACAATTATATTTTCCAGCAGCTTTTTTAGCCTTATTTTCATCAATGTCTACAACTGCAATTAATTCTGCTTTATTACTAGCTGTTATAATATCAGCATGAACCGGAAAAATATTACCACAGCCAAGAACCGCTACTTTTAATTTCTCCATATTTCATTCTCCTTTAACTTCTGTCCTGGTACTAAGCTCCTATTCCAAATATTTCCCAGAATCAACTTATTTGCTAATCAAGTAATTAATGAGTTCCAGATACATCAAGTGCCTTATTTCCAACATCCTTTTTTTCAAAATTTGAATTTTTTATTTTTTCCTGAAGTTTTTCATAAAATAAATCTTCATCAATAGGCATATAAATCCAGTCATCATTCCAGCTTGAAAGGTACATTGCATTTGAGATCATCAAACCCTTTATACCTTCAACTCCAGGCGCAAGCAACTCAGTGCCATTCAAGATAGAATCAAGCCAATCATTCATAATACCAAGATGGGCAGTCTCTTTACCATGAACAGGAACATCACATTTCCAGCATTCAGGCTGACCAAAACCACCTTTATAGTTTTTATTAAACTCTCTTTCTGGAGTACGTAAACGCCAGAAGCTTAATTTATTATCTTCTATTACAATTTTACCCCTATCCCCTGTAACCTCCAGTCGATTAGTTCCCGGAGCATCAGCAGTTGAAGTTATATAGACACCCGTAGCCCCATTCTCATATTCAACATATGCTGTAACATCATCTTCAACCTCAATATCATGATATTTCCCAAAATGACAAAAAGCACGAACACGAACTGGCATACCACAGGTCCACTGCCAGAGATCAAGATTATGAGGATTTTGATTAAGCAAAGTACCTCCACCTTCACCTTCCCAACTTGCTCTCCAACCACCTGAATCAAAATAGCTTTGTGAACGATACCAATTGGTAATAATCCAGTTTGTCCTTTTAATTTCACCAAGTTCTCCAGATTCTATTAAATCTTTAAGCTTCTGAAATAGTGGATTAGTACGTTGATTGTACATAATACAGAAGACTTTATCACTTTTTTCAGAAGCCTCATTCATTTCTCGAACCTGCTTAGTATATACACCAGCTGGCTTTTCTACCAACACATGTAGATCATTTTCAAAAGCTTTAATAGCTAATGGTGGATGATCATAGTGAGGAGTAGCAATAATTACAGCATCCAGTTCATCATCAGCAAAAAAATCATCATGATTCTCATATCTTTTTACATCTTCTCCTAACTCTTTCTTTGCCCATTCTAATCTATCTGGATCTGTATCACAGACAGCATGCAACTCCCCTCCAGCAACTTTAGCAGCCAGAAGATTCCTAGCATGACTTGTTCCCATATTGCCAATTCCAATTATTCCAATCTTTACTTTATCCATATTTTCTACCTCCTGAATAATTAGCATAATTCCCACGTATCCTGCTTTTGATATGGAGTCTCACCCATCATGTTATCGGAAAAAACAGGATTACCTGTATCAAAGACTACTTTAAAAAATGGAGAATCAATTTCTTCCATCATCCTATCCATATGTGCATATGACTGAGAAAAATAATTCATACAATTCTCATGCAAATAATATATTTCTGCTTCTTCACATAAGTTTATCAAAAACTTCATCTTCTCTATGATATTCTTTTCCATTTCAATGCTATCTTCAAGATCAAACTTCTTAGGAATCCCAAAGCTCATACCTCTTATCATTTTTGTACCAAGCTTTTTCATTCTAGGTATTGCCCTTTTTAAAGCCTTAAGACTTTCCTCAAAATCTTTCTCATCAGCTGGATTTTTACCCCAGTTAGCTACAGCACTACCAAAACAATTTACTTTTATACCAGATTTCCGCAGTTTCTCAAAAACTTCCTCAAATTTACTATCAGAAATATCAGTAAGATTTTCTCCAGCTATATTTCTTGCTTCTATATACTTCCACCCCAGTTCTTTAGTAGCTTTAATTTGCATATCAAGATTTCCGCTTACTTCATCAGCAAAACCAGTAAAATACATATATCTTCCTCCTCATACTAAACTCAAAATTATAAGCAAAGTCTTTAATAATTAAATATGATTAAATTATTATAATTAGCTCTTATCCTAATTATAATTTATCTATTGTCAAAAAGCTTTGCTATTTTTGCTTTATATATTGCAAATATTGCTGTATAATAAAGTGAGTTCTTAGTTTTCCTTACTGGAAACTATGATTATAAACACAATGATAATTCCAGTATGAGCATATTTGATTAGGCCTCAAGGATGACCTAAAAAACAGACCCTGGCAGTTAGCTATCGGATAAAAGAAAGTTATTAATAGTGTTCTAGAAAGATTAACTCTATTATACTAAGGAGCAGCAAATAATGAAAAAAGAAAAGATCTATTATTCAAAAGAAAATAAATATAATATAAATCAGAGCACCTCTTATAAAAGTCCAGAGTATAATATTCATGCCCATGATTCTTATGAATTATATTACTTTATTTCAGGAGATGTCACATATTATATTGAAGGGCAAGGCTATCAAATAAAAAGTAATGATTTACTATTAATTAATAATAAAGAATTACATAAACCTGTTTTTAACTCTAATGAGGCATATGAAAGAATTGTTGTACATTTTAATCCTAAATATATTAAATCATTAAATTATGATAAATTTTCTTTACTGGACTGTTTTGAAAATAGAAAAACTGGAAAGTCTAACTTACTTGATAGTAAAGATGTAATAGGAAATAAATTGGATAGTAAATTCAAAGAATTAATAGGCTATATAGTCGAAGACGCACCTGAAGCAGAAATTATGATCGATACTACGTTTTTGCAGATATTGCTTTGCGTAAACAAAGTTTATCAAAAACAAAAAATAAGTGTATATAATAAAAATTATGATAAAAAAATTATGGAGATTATTAATTATATTAATAATAACCTCCATAAAAAAATCACATTAAAGAAGTTGGAAAATAAGTTTTATTTAAGTAAGTATTATCTTTGCCATCTTTTCAAAAAAAATACTGGATTTACAGTTATGCAGTACATTACCTATAAACGAATACTAAAAGCAAAAGAAATGTTATCTACAGGAAAATCTTGTTCAGAAACCTGTAATCAATTAGGTTTTGGGGATTACTCGAATTTTTATAAAATTTTTAAAAAAAACGTAGGAATATCACCAATACAATTTTTAAATAAAAACAAATTTTAAATGTCCATCTTTTTTAAATTGTTTATACTAATTTCAATACTTTCAAGAGCAGGTCTCTGACAAATATCCTGTTCTACAATCAACCACTCAGCAGCACCTTTATTCGCCTGCTTTATAATTGCCTGAATATCAATAACACCTTCTCCAACTTCAGCAAAAACACCTGTTTCGGCATCCATATCCTTTAAATGTACTAAAGGAGTCCTCTGGCTATATTTAGAAAGATAATCTACTGGATCAAGAGCAGCTTTTTTAACCCAGTATATATCCAACTCAACCTTGAGCAAATCTGAATCAACATTCTCATACATTAAATCAAGTCCATACTCACCATCAAAGGCTTCAAATTCCTGATCATGATTATGGTAACACAAAGTCAAACCCTTTTCTTTAAGAATATTACCCCATTCATTTAACTTTTCAGCCATACTTAAAAAATCTTCTTTGCTTTTATATTCTGCATATGGAACAGTAATGTAAGAGTTTCCGATTGTTAAGTTATAATTAATAACATCATCCAGTTCATTTTCTAAAAGATCAATTGCTGTATGACTTCCGACTGCCTTAAGTCCCAAACGGTCAAGATGTGCTTTCATTACACTAGCATCAATATCTCCAAAACCAGCAAATTCTACGCCTTGATAACCTAACTCCGCTACTTTTTCAAGTGTAGCAAGAAAATCATTTTTAGTCTCTTCTCTCACAGTATATAATTGTAAAGCAATAGGTAAAGCCATTTTAACTCACTCCTCTTTTCTAGATAAAATAACTTTCGAAGCTAAAACAGTATAATCTTAAAACAAATATAATATATTAAATAAAAACTAAATATATATAACTTCCAAAGTTGCCTTATCAATTAAAACTTTATTCTTTTTCTACTTTTACCAGAATCATAAATTGCACAAATCATTTTTTGAGTCTTTATAGCCTCATCACCTGTAAGATCAGGCTTAACACCTTTTAATATAGATTCGTAATAATTATTTATCTGTTTACTATGACTAACTCCCCAATAACTCTTCACATTACCATAATTGAAGGTTTCATTAGGATTGGGACCTGCAATATACTCTCGGCCGTCGTTGAATTTAACTGAAGCATTATCTGATACCAATTTGGCTATACCTTTTTCGCAATGAAGTTCTATTTCTACTGGGGCATTGTAACTATAGTAGTTTATAGTATAGAACCCTGTAACTGTACCATTTTTATATTTTATTACACCCTCTGCCGAATCTTCAACTTCAATTATTTCATGTGCTCTATTTCCGATATTTGCTTCAACATATGATATTTCATCATCAACAAACCAACGTAATAGATCCATAGTATGAATAGCCTGATCTATTACAACACCACCGCCTTCTTTTTCCCAGGTGCCTTTCCAATCACTATTGCTATAATATTCATCAGAACGATCCCAGGTAACAGCTAATTTAGCAGACAGTACCTTACCAAGAGCACCTGACTCTAGGGTTTCTTTAATTAAAATAGAACCAGGGTTATAACGATTTTGAAAGATAACCCCTAAAGTGACATCATTTTCTTTAGCAGCTTTCACCATATCCTCTGCATCTTCTAATTTAATAGACATTGGTTTTTCTGTTAAGACATTAACTCCAGCTTTACAGGCATAGATAGCCATTTCTGCATGAAGATAATGAGGAGTACAAATATGAACTACATCTAAATTTGCTTGATCTATCATTTCCTTATAATCAAGATAAAAATCTACAGCAAATTCTTTTGCTTTCGCCTTTGCCCTTTCCTCTTTATTATCGCAAACAGCCACTAACTCTGCACATTCAAGTTCTTTTACTGATACAGCATGCATGGGAAAGATATTCCCACAGCCAATAATCCCTACTCTGTATTTTGACATATTTAATTCCTCCATTATAGCTCTATTTATATCTGATATATACGTGACAATATTTATTTACATACTAGATACTAAGCCCAGAACATTTCTCCAGTATCTTCAAAAATTAGAACTTCTTTTAGAAAATCAATAGCTTTATTTAATCCTTCAGTACTTGACATCAGACTATCTTCATGTTCAATACTTAAAACATCATCATAGCCTACCATACGAAGATTACTTACGATGTCCTTCCAATATTGATAACCATTTCCATAGCCAACACTTCTAAATACCCATGAACGATTAATTTCATCTCCATAATGTTTGGTATCTAAAACACCATTAACAGCTGTATTAATCTCATCAATTTTGGTATCTTTTGCATGGAAATGATAGATTGCATCCCCTAATTCTCTAATAGCTGCCACGATATCAATGCCTTGCCAAATAAGATGACTAGGATCAAAGTTAGCACCCATGACTTCTCCTACTGCTTCTCTTAATTTCAACATGGTTTCAGGATTATAAACACAAAAACCAGGATGCATTTCCAAACAGATCTTATTAACTCCATGTTTCTGAGCATATGCAGCTGTTTTCTTCCAATAAGGAATTAGAACCTCATTCCACTGATAATCAAGAATCTCTCCAAAATCATCAGGCCATGGACAAGTAACCCAATTAGGATATTTTGCTTCTGGAGATCCTCCTGGACATCCAGAAAATGTAATAACTCTGTCTAATCCTAATTTTTCAGCCAGCAATACTGTTTTTTCAAAATCTTCATGGGCTGCAACAGCAATCTCTTTTTGTGGATGTACTGGATTGCCATGACAACTCAAAGCACTAATTTCTATATTATATTTATTAAAAAGATCTGTAAATTTCTCTAATTTCGTATTGTCATTTAATAAGATATCAGGATCTGCATGGCTTTTACCAGGAAACCCCCCAGTTCCTATCTCTACTGCCTGCACTCCTTTTTCACTTAAATACTGTAAAGTCTCCTCTAAACTTCTATCATTCATCAATACAGTTAAAACACCTAATTTCATTTTTTAGCAGCTCCTCACTCTAATATATTTATTTTATTCACTAATACAGCAATCCTAATAAGCATGAAGTTTTCACTGTTAAATGTTTATGAACGTCCGTTGAAATATACAGGTTTTCCTGTTTTTGCAGATTCGTAAATAGCCTCAAGAATTTCTGTTACTACAAGAGCCTGTTCTGGAGTAACTACTAATTCTTTGTCTTCTAGTACTGCATCATAAAAAACTCTTGCTTCTAAATCTGCAGGAGACATAGATTCACCATCATAAAAATCTACTCCTCCTTTTTTCATTTCAGGCTTTTCTACATAATGTCTACCATATTTTTGTCCGTTAATTCTTAATCCATCACGCATATCTGCTCCAGCCTCACTACCACATAATGTGGTTCTAGCTTCACCAACATCAAGAGAATTCAGTGCCCAACTAGACTCCAATATTACTGTAGCTCCATTTTCCATAACTACAAAGCCAAAAGCAGAATCCTCAACTGTATATTCATCAGTATCCCATGGACCCCAAGCATTAGCTTCTGCCTTTTCCTTATTTTCAGCCAGTTCTCTATAAGTAGTACCAACTACATATTTAGGCCTATAATTATCCATTAGCCATAAAGTCAAATCCAGTGCATGTGTCCCTATATCAATAAGAGGTCCACCACCCTGTGCTTCATCATCAAGAAAAACTCCCCAGGTAGGAACAGCAGCACGTCTAATAGCATGAGCTTTAGCAAAATAAATATTTCCTAACTCTCCAGCCTTACATGCATTATATAGATATTGTGAATCTGAGCGAAATCTATTCTGATAACCTATACTTAACTTACGACCAGTTTTTTTAGCTGCCTCTACCATTTTTCGTGCACCCTCAGCAGTTTTAGCCATAGGTTTTTCACACATAACATCTTTACCAGTTTCTAGAGCAGCAACAGTAATAGGTGAATGAGAGTCATTAGGTGTTAATACATGAACCACATCAATACTCTTATCTTTTAGCATCTCTTTATAATCCACATATATCTTTGCATCTTCCACTCCATATTTACTAGCAGCCTTTTCAGCTCTTTCTTTAACAAGATCACAGAAAGCTACCATTTCAACTTCCTTAATCTTTGCAATAGCAGGCATATGCTTCCCATTGGCAATTCCTCCACAACCTATAATTCCAACTTTTTTCTTTTCACTCATTTTAATTCCTCCTGTTTGATTGATTTACTTTTAGCTTATTAATAATACTTTCGAAGTGAACTATAAATAATAGAATGTCTTCTAAAAATAGTCTTATTTTTTTCTCCGAAAGTTGAGTTACTAGAATGTTGATTTTCTAATTACTAATTCATGCTCTAGATAAACTTCTTTTGATGATACATCCTCATTATTAATTATATCTAATAAAATTTCCATAGAAATTCTACCAAGATCATACCTGGGTTGTGCAATAGTTGTTAACTGTGGATCATACATAGAAGCTATACTTGTATTGTCAAATCCAATGACTGCTATATCATCAGGAACTTTAAGTCCTTTTTCCTTAATCGCCTTTATTGCTCCAATAGCAGTTATATCTGAAATAGTAAAGATAGCTGTTGGGCTTTTATCCATATTCAAAAGCTCTTTAGCTGCCCTTAATCCACCATTAAATCCATAACTACCATACTTTATTAAATCTGTATCAAATTCTATTCCAGCATCAAGTAATGCTTTCTTATAACCTTTTTCTCTTTGTATAGCAGATAATAATCTATTAGAAGCACTTATCATTCCAATCCTATTATGCCCTAATTTTATCAAGTGGGATATAGCTGTATATCCTGCAGCAAGATTATCAATAGATATATGTGGGGCCTGTGTTCCTTCTTTGTACTCACAACACTGTACCAGAGGGAAATTTTTACTTATCTGATCTAGCTCTTCTGCTTCAATCTCTGGTGCCATTAAGATAACACCATCAACCAACTTATTCAATAGCAATTCTAAATAGCTTCTTTCTCTAGTTGGGTCTGAATCTGTATTACATATCATAATATTATAATTATTTTTATGACCTATATCTTCTATCCCTTTAACTACTTTAGCATAAAAAGGATTTGAGATGTTTTGTAATACTACTAATATAAGTTTTGTTTCAGCTCTACGTAAATTTCTACCTAAATAATTAGGCTGATAATTCAAGTCTTTAATTGCTTTTTCTACTTTTACTTTAGTAGAGGGTTTAACAGCTGATTGTTTGTTTAACACTCTTGATACTGTAGCTATAGAAACCCCTGCTTTCTCAGCTACATCTCTTATAGTTGCCATAAAATACACCTTCTTGTAACGGTTTACATTTCCAAAGATAAGAAATAGTAAACCTAATATGAATTAAACTTATAAAATATGTAACGGTTTTCATTTTCATAATACTATATATATTATTTTCTGTCAAGTATGGAAACTATAAAAGCTTATGCAATATTGCATGGGCTTTTATACTGTCTTTTATTCCACCTTTCACACTAAACCAAGTACTGTGACAGAAATATAAACTAAATATATAAATAGCATAAGAAAACCATTGTATTTTTTATATCCATTATATTTGAGGGCAAATGCTACACTTAACACGATTAATAATAATGCGACCATATAATCAAAATATAAAATTTTATTACTAACTTCAATTGGGTTTACTATAGCAGTCAAAGAAACCACAAAGCCTATATTTAAAACATTAGCACCAATTATATTACCGACTGACATACCCTGATGTTTCTTTAACAATGCAATAATTGATGTCACCAATTCTGGTAATGAAGTACCAAAAGAAATCAAAGTTAAACTAACTATATATGGAGGTACAGCAAAAATATCAGCGATTTTTATTCCATTATCCACTAAAAGATGAGCTCCAAACCCTACCAAAACTGCACCTAATAATAAATTAAAAACAACTATAGCTAAAGTGCTCTCCTCTTCATATTCAACTTTTGTTTCTATTGGATTGTTTTTAAACTCATTAATAAACATGTAAAAATATATAAGCATCATAGCTAATAAAATCATGCCATCAAATCTACTAATAAAATTATCGAGAGAAAGAACGATTAAAACTAGCATGTAAGCAATTAGAAATAAGCCCTTTTTCCAAAATACTGCTTTATTAATTGTAATATTAGATAAAATAATTAATATACCCAATACAAAGCCTGTATTTATATCAATTGAACCAATAGCATTACCTAATGCAAACTGGGACTCCCCCTGTAAAGCTGCATTAACAGAAGCAGCTACTTCTGGCAGGGTTGTCCCAAGACTCACTATAGTTGCTCCAATTATTAATTCAGATATTTGTAATTTCTTAGCCAATACAACAGCTGCATCTATAAAAACATTCCCACCTTTAATTATTATGACTAAGCCTAAAACGAATAAAAGAAAAACCATATATTCCAATTCGTACCATCCTTGCTTTACTTATTTTTCATACAATAATTAACACCATTCAAAATTAGTTTTTGCATCATCTTTGTATTTAAAACCTCGATGGTATGTCCTGGTGTTAGACAATAAACTTTCCCACTCTTATAATTATGTACCCAGGCTGCAGCTGCAGTACCATATTCTTCCGTTTTTGTTTCCAACAATATATTGATATCATCTTTATCCACATCAACAAAGTATTGCTCATCTACAATCTGAAACTCATCTATATCTCTAGTAATACTATGCTCTTTATTTAAAATGTCTACAGTAATATTAGGATGTTCTTCTGGATGATGCAAAAAATGCCCTTTACATATTTCTCTAATTAAACTATTAGTATTATAACCTGCTAAACCAGAATGTAATACAAATAAAGAAGCACCTGTTTCTAAAAAACTTTCAATTTTCCTTTCATGCTCTTCTGTCATCCATATCTCATCTGATTTCTCTGGATTCAATTTACCTGAGGCAGCTAAGATAAATAGATTATAATCATTTAAATTATCCCAATCTACTTTTTTGTAGTCCGACTCAATTTGCAAATTAAAATCTTTTGATAAGATATTCTGTAAGCCTTCAGTGTAATAATCTGCTGGATGATAGAAATCACCAAGTAATGCTAGAATTTTTTTTTCATTATTCATCATCATTTAGCTCCTTTACTATATAGCTCTTTTTAAAATATTTACTCAAACTTCGCAGTTGCTATAATAGTTTTAATATACTTCCTGATTAGCCATTTGCTGAATGAACATTAAAAAAGCACCAGCCCCGCATGAAAGGCTATGAATGGATAACAAAACACTGTGGCAGCGTATTAAACTTAATTAGTTTGTTTTGTTATTCATAGCCTGGAAGAGGAGTTGGGGGTAGCTTTTTTTGGTGAATGAAGTTATGGCTAAGCAGGCTTTATGCTATAAATTTCTCTGCGAAGTTTGAGATATTTAGTTTAAGTCTTTTTATCCAACTTTTATTAACAATTATTCTAGAAAAAAAATGAATTTCCTTTATTATAATATTATTATAATATGTAATCACTATTTTATTCAAGATATCATTTTTAAGCAAATAAAAAGTGATTACTGAAAAAGCACATAAAAAAGAGCAGCTTACTCGCTGCTCATAATATCGTAAAATTGCTTTCTGAGTACATCATTTTAATACTTCACTTCTATTGCACCTTTCACTTTACAAACATCATCACAAATACCACATTTAATACAAACTTCTGGATCAATTTCATGTTTTTCCTTTAAGTCACCAGAAATAGCCTCAACAGGACACTCTTTAGCACATCTGGTACAGCCAACACAATTATCAGTTATCTTTATTTCTTTAATCCTCTCGGCTGTAAATTCAATAGCATTTGTAGGACATTTTTCTGCACATATACCACAGTTAACACATTTATCATAATCTAAAACAGCCAGATTATTTTCCATAGCAATCGCATCAACAGGACATGATTTAGCACATATTCCACAGCCAATACAGCCTACTTCACATATTTTACGTACCAGTTTACCTGAATCCTGTGAAGAACAACGTATATGATTTAGCTTGGAAACTGGCGCAAGTGTAATAATACTTCTAGGACAAGCTTCAACACACTTACCACACGAAGTACATTTCTTTGGGTCAATTTCAGGTAGGCCATTTTCACTCATTACAATAGCATCAAATGGACAAACAAAGGCGCAATCCCCAAGTCCCAGACATCCATATTGGCAGGATTTAGTCCCACCAGGAATCATATTAGCAGCTTTACATGTTTTTACTCCACTATATTCTGCAGGTCGCTGTGTCTCTTTCCAACCCCCACTACAAAGGACTTGAGCCACAGAAGCTTCACTCGATTCAGAACTAGAACCCATAATATCACCAAGAGTCTGGGCAGTATTATCTCCACCTACAGGACAAGCTCCCACAGGGGCTTCACCTGCAGCAACAGCTTCAGCAAAAGCTGAACAACCTGCATACCCACAAGCTCCACAATTAGCGCCTGGCAAAGCTTCTTCAATTTTTTCCACTCTAATATCTTTCTCTACTGAAAAAGCCTTTGACGCAAATCCTAGGCCAGCAGCTAATAAAGCTCCTAATCCTCCCATACTTAAAATAGAATATATATATACCGAATCCATTACTTCACCTCCAAAAAACATCTTAAAGACTTATTTTCGAACTATATAGAAATCAAACCTGCAAAACCCATAAATGCTAATGCCATAATACCAGCAATTATTAAAGTAATCGGAACACCTTTCAGTGCAGCTGGTACATCACCGAACTCCAAAGTCTCTCTTAAACCAGCCATCAAAACTATGGCTAGAGTAAAACCTACACCAGCAGCAAATCCAAAAACAATACTTTCTATAAAATTATATCCATTTAAAGGTATCAAAAGAGCTAAACCTAAAATAGCACAATTAGTTGTAATCAAAGGCAAGTAAATCCCCAGTGCCTTATATAAAACCGGACTGCTCTTTTTTATAAACATCTCCACAAATTGTACCAATGAAGCAATTACAATAATAAATGATACATATTGTAAAAATGGTAGATTAAACATCTCAAGAATAAAAGTATTGATTAACCATGTAGCCATACCAGTTAGGGTCATAACAAAAGTAGTAGCCAGCCCCATACTAAAAGCAGTTTCCACATGTTTTGAAACCCCTAAGAAAGGACATATACCTAAAAATCTAACTAATATAAAATTATTAACAAAAACTGTACTTATAAATAATAATATAATCCGGGTGAACTGTTCCATTTATCTCACCCCTTTACTAGAAATATAATTCATAATTCCAATTAAAACACCTAATGAAATAAAAGCTCCAGCTGGTAAAACCATAATTATCATTTGCGGATACCAGGAACCCAATATTTGCAAGCCAAAAATAGAACCCATTCCTAATAGCTCACGAACTATACTTAAAATTACTAGCGCCCAGGTAAAACCAATCCCCATACCCAAGGCATCTGCTATTGACCGGTGAACAGGATTTTTTGAAGCAAAAGCCTCTTGTCTTCCTAAAATCAAACAGTTTACCACAATCAAAGGAACAAACAAACTTAATGAAGCTGCTACCCCTGGCACAAAAGCCTTCAAGAAATAATCCACAAAGGTAACAAAAGTAGCTATAATTAATATATAACTAGGAATCCTAACGTTGTTAGGAATTAATTTCTTTATTAAAGAGATTACTATTTCAGATGAAATCAAAACAAAACTAGTAGCTAGTCCCATAGCCAGTCCATTAACTGCAGTATTCGTTACCGCAAGTGTTGGACACATACCAATAACAAGCCTAAAAACAGGATTTTCCTGCCACAAGCCATTTTTAAAATCCTCCAGTAATTGCATTAGGCCTCACCTCCATAAACCGTTGAAACTTTCTCAATAGCACTTTCAATGATAGTGCTAACATTTTCAGAGGAAATAGTAGCACCAGAGATACCCTCTACCTCATATTCGTTATTAATAGGCCTCTTGACTACATCATAATCCCCAAAAGGTTTGTTCTCAAAATTAGCTAAGAATCTATCAGTAGTTATATTAGCTCCAAGTCCTGGTGTTTCAGAATGGTTTAATACTCTGATAGCATAAATCATTCCGTCTGTAGGATTTACACCCACCATTATTTCTATTTCACCTTGAAAACCACTGCCACTAACTATCAAAGCAAGCTCATTTTCTACATTTCCTTCATAAAAAATAATACCGTTTTTTTCTACCTCTTGATAGCTGTCAGACTCAGGCAAAACATTTAATACTGCTTCTCTTCTAGCTTTTTCTTGGTGTTCTTCAATTATCGGTGTAGTAATCTGATAAACAAAAGCCAATAAAAGAGCAGATATTATACCTAGTAATGTTAATGTCAAGACTATTTTTTTCATTATTTTGCCCCCTCCCCAAAACTACGAGGTCTAGTATAACGATTCAAAAGAGGCACAGTCATATTCATCAAAAGAATAGAATATAATACTCCTTCTGGATAACCACCCCAAAGACGTATAATAACAACTATAATTCCAGCACCAAAACCAAAAATCCACCTTCCACTTTTGGTAATTGGAGAAGTAACCATATCAGTAGCCATGTATAAGGCACCTAACATTAAACCCCCTGCAAAAAGATGAAAAATAGGGTCACCACCAAATAGATAAGTCACTATAAAAACAGACGATAACATCCCCAAAGGAATTCTCCAACTAATATATCCCTTGTAAATCAAATATGCTGCACCTAACAATAATGCAAATGCAGAAGTTTCACCTAATGAACCCGCAACATTCCCTATAAATAAATCCCAATATTCAACAGTCATATACTGGCTTTCAGCAATAACGTTTAAGGGAGTAGCAGTTGTCACACCATCTATCATCCAATTAGTCATTTGTACTGGATAAGCAGCCAGCAAAAAAGCCCTACCTACTAAAGCAGGATTAAAGGGATTATACCCAAGTCCACCAAAAACCTGCTTACCCAAACCAATGGCAACTGCACTACCTACTAATACCATCCACAAAGAAGCAGTAGGAGGAAGAGTCAGAGCCAATAAAAGGCCAGTTATAACCGCACTACCATCATTAATTGTAACTTCTTTACCCCTTGCTTTTTGAAAGAGAAATTCTGTTAGCAAACAGCCAAAAATACTAACTGATACGATAAGAAAAGCATTTATCCCAAAAAAGTACACAGCAGCAAGAACTGCTGGTATTAAAGACACAACTACAGACCACATAATATCTCTAACGGTAGTCGCACTCCTAATGTGAGGAGATGACGAAACTACCAACTGTTCTTTCATCATTTTCTACTTCACCCCTTACTACGACTTATTTCTTTTTTTGGCTATTACTTCATTTTTTCCGACTTTTATATATTGCATTAACGGCCTCTTCGCCGGACAAATAAATGAGCACGATCCACATTCTATGCAATTTAATACCTGATAATCTTCCAGTTCATCAAACATTTCCTTTGCTGCATATTTAGAGAGATTGACAGGCATTAAATACTGAGGACAAACGTCAACACAACGAGCACATTTAATACATGGCTGTGGATTAAAATCTGCTACCTCATCTTTACTTAAAACCAAAACACCTGATGTTCCTTTTACAGTGGCAATATCCAATGAAGGTTGAGCAAAACCAGTCATAGGCCCTCCTAAAATTACCTTGCTAGCATCCTCAGTCAAGCCTCCAGCTTCTTCAATCAATTTATCAATTGTTGTACCTATACGATAAATTAAATTTATTGGGTTATTAACTCCACTTCCTGTTACAGAAACACTTCTTTCGATCAATGGCACACCTTTTTTTACTGCATCTGATACTGCAACGGCTGTAGTAATATTATTCACCACTACACCAATATCCAAAGGCAAACCTCCTGCTGGCACAGTACGATCCAACAAAGCTTTAATTAACATCTTTTCTCCACCCTGTGGATACTTCGTCTCTAATTCTTTTATTTCAATGCCATCCTCATTAGCTGTAGCTTTTTTCATAATCTTAATTGCATCAGGCTTATTTTCCTCTATACCTATAATAGCTTTACTAACAGATATAGCTTTCATTAGTAACTTAGTACCATATATGATATCATTAGGACGCTCAATCATCATTCTATGGTCAACAGTTAAATATGGTTCACACTCAGCACCATTAAGAATAAGATGGTCAACTTCCTTCCCTTCAGGTATTGATAATTTGACATGAGTAGGGAACATTGCACCACCCATTCCTACTATTCCTGCTTCCCTTATAATTTTTTTGATATCATCAGGACTTAAATCTGATAAGCTTCCTGGAGAAGCTATCCCTTTTGCAAGAGTATCTTCTTCATCAGCATCGATAACGATTCCTTGAGATGACTTACCAATCGGTGTTTGAATAGTCTTAATTTCCTTAACTGTACCTGATACCGAGGCATGAATAGGTGCTGATACAAAACTATCACTATCAGCTATTTTTTCTCCCATATCCACGTGATCACCTTTTTTCACTAAAGGTTGACAGGGAGCTCCTATATGCTGTTGTAGTGATATGATGACTTGCTCAGGTCTCTTTGCCTTTTGAAAAGCTTTCGTATTACTTAGTTCTTTATTGTATTCTGGATGAATACCCTGTTTAAATGTTAAAGAACCCATATATGTTTTCACCCCTTAATGTATTATATGATAATCTGTTTTTACTTTTTCTTAAATTTTAAAATTATAGTAAATATTTATCTTTATAAATTATAACATATTATATTGTAAGATGAAAATTTTTTTATCATAATATCCAAATAGATAAATATAAAAGCGAAAAAAAGAAAAAAAGTTAAAACAAACTAAACATATTATAATACATCTGTGGGACAAAAACAAGGTAAAAAAATTCCCACTCTTCAGTGGGTAATAAAAGAATCATATCCTAATGCCTCTACTTCTTTTTGCATATCCTCAGCTTCCTCACGATTATTAAAAGCCTTTATTTGTACTTTATAGGGTACTCCACCTTCAGCTATAACAGCTTGAAAACCTTTGTCTTGTAATTCACTAGTTAAGGATAAAGCATTTTGTCTACTATTAAATGCTCCTACTTGAAGTACATATAATCCCTGAGTACTAAATTGCTGGCTCTGACTTATAGAATTATTATTTAGGTTCTGATTATTTGATGAATTTCCTTGGGAATCATCTAGAGAAAAGTAATTAGAAATACTTTCTTCTGAATCGGATGAATCATCTTCCAAGATAATTTCCTCTTCAACAACTCTATTCCCCGAATCTGCTAGATGTTGTGTTTCAGTTCCACCAGTAACCAATTGTATAAACCAATTTCCTAATAAATACCCTACTAGCAAGCCAAGCATCGCCAATACTATAACTAAAACTGTTAAAGACATATTATTACTTCTTTCCATATACTTCACTCCCTTCTCTATTACTATTATGAATAAACTGCATATTTTATACCTTTTTCTAGTCTATCTTTTAAATAAATATTGTATATACTCAGATTTATCGATTTTGTCCAGGGAAGTTTTTTTGAGTTATTTATTATTCATTGCTTATGCCTTCAATATGCTTTTTAACTTCAGCAACGGTAACAAAAGAACCACTTACGATTATTATGTCCTTATTATTGGCTATCTTTTTTACATAATTGAAAGCTTCAAAAGGAGAATTCATAACTTGATTAGATATTTTCATAGAATCTGCTTCTTCTTTTACTATTGAAGGATCCAGTGCTCTAGGATCATTATTTTTTGAAATATACAAGTCTAGGTTTATTAGTCTTTTTATCTCTTTTAAAATTTTTTCCAAATCTTTATCTTTCAAGACAGCAAATATCATATATATTTTTCTTTGCTTAAAACTCTCACTATCTTTGAATTCATCTTCTTCAGCAGCATTGGACATAATAAATGATGCTAATTTCTCCATCCCATCTGGGTTATGAGCACCATCTAATATTATAATAGGTTTTTTTTCAATTAATTCCAAACGCCCAGGAATATAAGCTTTCTGCAAGCCATTTATTAATGCTTTTTTTGAAACCTTGTATTGAGGTAAAAGCTTATTTATCACTTCCATAGCCAAAATAGCATTTCCAACTTGATAATCTCCCAATAAGCTAATCTCATAATTCCCATCAGAAACTAAGCTTTCGCTTTCTCCTTTAAGTTCACTTCCTTTAACCCTATCTTTTATATATTTCAGTGAAAAGACTTGACCTTCAAGACTAGTTTCTTTAATCCTGTATTCATAAAGTTCATTGATTACACTTAATTGTGATTTTTTTTCTTTAGCTATTTTTGCAATGACATTTAAAGCTTCCTTTTCCCTTACTCCAGTTATTACTATACTAGTTCCTTTAATAATTCCTGCTTTTTCTCTAGCTATTTTCCCGAGTGTGTCTCCTAAAATAGCAGTATGTTCAAGACTAATACTTGTTATAACACTTGCTAGTGGAGATTTGATAACATTGGTAGCATCAAGACGACCCCCAAGTCCTACTTCAAGCAAAAGAATATCAACATCTTTCTCTGCAAAATATAAGAAAGCCAAGGTAGTAACAAGTTCAAAAAAACTAGGCCTGGCTAAATTGTTTTTTTCCATATTATCTATCACTGCTTTAATTTTACTTATTAAAACTTTCAAATCTTCATCAGATATCAACTGTCCATTAATTTCAATTCGTTCATTAAAAGAAAGTAAGTGTGGTGACGTATAAACACCTACTTTATACCCTGCTTCCTTATATATACTTTTCAAATAAGCAATAGTTGAACCTTTACCATTACTTCCTGCTACATGTATAATATTTAATTTGTCTTCAGGATTATCAAGTCCATTTAAAAGAGCTTTCATTCTCTCTAAACCTGGTTTATAACCCCCTTTACTGCCAAACTTAACAAATGAATTAATATATTTATATGGATTCATAGTATTTTCCTTTCTCTAACTAGCATTCTATACCTAATAAACAAGGAACAGTTATCATGCACGCGCATATTATATAGTAATTTGTCCGATTTACTTATAAAAATTTCTTTTTTCCCCTTGAACTTAACACTTATATTATATAAAATATATAATACAGTATATATGGGTAAAATCTACTATATATAAAATTATCAAAATATAATACAACTTTCGCAGTTGAACTTATATTAAGAAATAAATTTGGAGGTTTACATATGGGAACACTAAACGTTTCATTATTTTCATTATTTTTGGCTCAGTTTTTAAAGATTTTCACACAAAAACCTTTTGATCTCAGTAGAATTATTGGTTCAGGAGGAATGCCTAGCTCTCATGCCGCTTTTGTCTCCACACTTAGTACTACAATCGGCTTAAGATATGGCTTTCAATCAGACTTATTTGCCATTGTTACAGTATTTTCTTTAGTTATTATATATGATGCTAGTGGTGTAAGAAGAGCTGTCGGAGAACAGGCAAACGTTTTAAACAAGATGATAAAACACCTTGGTCTGACACAAAACAATAATCCAGAAAAAAATATAATCCTTGAAGATTTAAAAGAATTAGTAGGTCATACTCCAGTCGAAGTACTTATAGGTACCATGCTAGGAATAAGTATCGCTTTATTTAATTATTTTGTTTAATTTTTAAATCAGCTAATTTTCTATCTTTATTTTTAAATTTTATTTTTTATATAATTATCAAGATAGTCAATTGCAGCTTTTTTATCTTTTACTTTTCCCAATGCTTGGGCTTCAGCTAATTTATCTAAAACTTTCCCTACAAAAGGACCCTCTTGAAGTGAGAAATAGTCGATTACCTCGCTCCCACTTAATAGTAAATTAGCTGTTCTAAGTTTATATTCACCATATAAATCTAAGATATCATCAATGAATTTTTGATAAACTATGATTTCTTCCTTTCTATCATTAACTTCCATAGCAGCTAGTTTATCTGCCAATGAATGTACTAATACTACTGGTGCTAAATCACCAAGTTTGCGAAAAAAACGATATCTCCCTTTATCGCTAAGCTTATCGGCTAAATATAATAACATTGGACGCATATGATTACGAACTAAATTACATATAAAAGATTTGTCCTTCCTACTAAATTTGAGTTTCTTTAAGATTGGCGCTAATATATCTGCACCCTTTTCTTCATGGCCATAATAATGTATCTTGCCATTTTTTACAGATCTACTTTCTGTTTTTCCAATATCATGCAAGATAGCACTTATCTTGATTAAAGGAATTTCATGCTCATCTATAAGCCTTAAATATTTATCTTCTAATAATATCTTTTCTAAGGTGGACAGTACTTGCATACAATGCTGCCAGGCATTTTCTTGATGATGTTGATTTTCACCTGTTTCTTTCATCTTCGATATATCAGGAATCAATATTGAAAAAAGCTCAAACTCCTCCTCCATATAACTTATAGTCTCAGATATATTATCACAATTAAATAGTTGCATAATCTCTTCTTTTATTCGTTCAGCAGCAGGGGTTGCCGCAAGCTTATTATCTTCTTTCAGCTGTATAATTGTTTCCTCAGCAAGTATAAAAGATAACTGCCTTTGAATTCTAAAAACTCGCCATATACGCAGCGGGTCTTCTTTAAAAACATTTTTATTACTTATCTTCAATAAGCCTTTTGATAAATCTTCTAAGCCTCCACAAGGATCAAAAAGCTTTTTTAATATACTTTCATCTTTACTATCATCAACTAAGCTATTAATATAATTAAGTCTATTGAAATCATCTGACTTTGATAAAAATTTAATTAAAATATCAATACCATCAATAGGATAAGCCATTGCATTTATTGTTAAATCTCTTTGTTTAAGATCATTCTCAATACTTTCTCCTATAATTTGAGCAAAATCAAAAACTTTCTTATTTACAACTACCCGATATACTTTTCTGTCTTCATCAAGTGTAAAAAAAGAACCATTATTTTTATCAGCAAAAAAACGGGCAACCTCTTCCACCCGCTTAGTAATAACTATATCTATATCTTTTATAATTTTTCCAATAAATAAATCTCTTAGCACACCACCAACTATATATGAACTACAATCATTCTCATTTGATATTGCTTTAATTTCTAATAAATATTTCCAAATATCTTTCACTGTTAACACCTCTATCTTTATATCTCTAGAACATGATATTCATAGGCATTAATAATTTGTGTATTTTTATATTCAATTATACGTTCACGCATTGCATATGAAAGATGTTGATGCCCATGTATAAAATACCTTGGCTCAAAAGCATCAATTAAATACTTAAATGACTTAAATCCTTTATGGGCATGACCCTTGCCATCATTTAATCCAAAGGCTGGGTTATGTGTAAGAATTATATCAATTTTACCTCCCAATTTAAGTCGAGGCCACAATTTTATTATTTTCCACCACATTTGCCTTTCTTTATATTGTACTCCTCTTCCATTATACCATTGTGAACCCTCTAATCCGAGAATTCTCAAACCCTTATATTCAACAATCTTAGCATGTATATTTTCGCATCCATAAGGTGGATCGTCTTCATACTTGTCATCATGATTTCCACGTATATAATAAAGAGGTGCTCCCCTAATTAATGTAACTAAAAACTGTAGATAAGATGATTTCAAATCCCCTGCTGATAAAATCAAATCTGTATCCTGCCATCTTTCAGGGTCAAAATAATCATATAAAGCTTTATGTATCTGATCTGCTACTAATAAAATTTTCAATTTAATTCTCCTTATCATCTTCATCTAAATCTTTTTTTATATTTTCTTGATTATCAAGAAATTGACTATAGTACCATTTAATCGATAGTTCTTCTAAAGATAAATTTTCTTTTACTTCTTTGCCAAATTCCTTAATCATAGACAAAAGCTTATCATAGCTTTTTCTACTTTTTAGTATTATACCACTTAGAGCTGTTTTTTCTGAAAAATCTTTAGCTGGACAATCATGATAATCGGCAGCTATTCTTTCCCCTTCAGTTTCCTTAAACTTATATTCTATCACTTCTGCATCAATAAAATGCCTATTTAAATCCCGACTAGCCATTACTCTATGATGACCATCAACTATATAATATTCATCCTGGACTTGATATACTTTAATTGCAGGCATACTCTCCATACCATCTATGGCATCCTTTATAGCTCTAAATCTTTTATTATCTTTCATTTGCTTCCAAGAAGAATTATCATGACAACGTCCTACAGTTCCAAGTATTTTCTCAATTTCAATGGGTTTAACCCCTTGATATGAGCGAGAAATAATTTCACGATTTTCATACTCTCCCACGAAACACTTAAAAGGCTTATTTTTTAAAAAACTCAACATAATACCACCAGCTTAATTCGATTTCTTTTCATACATTAATTCTATTCTATCTCCATCTTTGACTTCTTGATCAAAGCTAGCTTCTTGACCATTAACACTTAAGTGAAAATTATTCAAATAAGGAGTAACTTTATAATTAACATAATCAAAAACACTTCTTACAGTAATATTACTTTGCTGGTATGATAAATTATCACCATTTTTTATCTCTACATTTGCATCATCTACTATTTCACCATTATAATATAACTTAGTTTTAATAGGGATCCTTAATTGACTTCCATTAAATACTATTGAAATAGCATCATCTGTTTGTTTATTAATTATTTCATTACTTGTAAGTTCCTTGTTTTCTTTTTCTATTACTTCAAGAGACATACCTTCCTCAATAGGGATATCCAGGTCAACAGGCTTATTCTGCCATAAAACCAATAATTTTCCCTGTGGAATATATCGTATTTCCCCGTTAACTGTATAAGATACAAAATCATTTAATAATTCTGCAGCATCTACATTATAAACATTGGCTATAACATCACGAATCCTAGTGAAATCATCATATATAATTTCAGCACCATCTTCCAATCTTGTATCTTTACTTACTATTTGGTCATTCTGATATATCTTAGGTTTCAACAATACTTCTTCTTCATTAATTTTTAAAGATAACTCTTCTAAGTCAGGTACAACATCCGCTACAACAGCTTGAGCATCTATTCCAGCTTTACCAGGAACAAATTCTATACTGGCTCCTGATTCAATTACTCTTTCTATACTATTTATTTCCTCACCATTATATATTATCTTTCCAGGCTGCCCAATTTCACCTTTAATTACTTTCATATTCCCATTTACAGTACAGGTTAAACCCATCCCGTGATTTCCCTGTATTCCTCTGAAATCAACCTCTGCAGCTAACAAGGCATCTGCAATAGTTGCCTTATTTAAGCTAAACAATTGATGTTTAACATTATTTATATTCACATCTATAAATATTGCTTTTCCTTTATTATTAAACGAAGATAAGGCAATACCAATTGGTGTACTTGCTTGTGCATTGCTAACACCCTTAAGTTTACCTTTCACATTACTTATATCACTATATTCTTTAATAGCTACTCTAGCAGAATCTAATTCAAGAAAAGTAGCTATTTCTTGCATAATATTTGGAGTTAAACTACCACCACCAACACAAATTACTGCTTGTGGTGCTCGTTCATTATACATCAGTATAGCTTCACTTATTTGAGAAGCAAGGCTTTTAACAATCGGTTTTATTGCATCCATTGTCTCTTGACTAGATATCACTATCTCTTGACTCAAAATGTTCCGAATAGAAATTTCTTCATTTGTTAAAAGAGATCTTTTGATTTTTTCCCCGCTATTATAATCCAGGAGATAATGTTCAGCTATTGCTTCTGTTATTTCATCACCAGCAATTGGAACCATGGCATATGCTAACATGGAACCCCCTTTAGTTATGGCAATATCTGATGTACCTGCTCCAATATCAACTAAAGCCAAGTTAAAATTGTACATATCTTTTGGTATGACCACATTAGCAACAGCAATAGGTTCCAGGGTTAAATAATCAACCTCAAGATCAGCCCTATTAATTACTGTTATCAAGGAATCAACTACTATTCTAGGTAGAAAAGTTGCTATAATTTTCACCTTCAAAGTTTTTCCCTTTTGTCCCTCTAAATTCCTTATATCAATACCATCTAGACAATATTCTTGTACTGTATGTCCAACAAAGTGGTAATCATGTGTTTCCCTAAAATCTTCATGACTATTTGCTAATTTACTTTGAGCTTTTTGTATAGCTCTAAACTCTAAAGATTGAACATCCTCTTCAGTAATTATACGGCGCTCTTCTAGTTCAAGGGTTTCTTCATAATTAACTGTTTTTAAAGCGCGACCAGCAGCCGCAATCGATACTCTTTCTAATTGAATACCTAAGCTACTTTCTAATTTTTCTTTAACTCGCTTGACTTGCTTAACTACTAAACCCACATTATGAATTTGGCCATCAAGCATAGCTCTTTCCTCATGTTCAACTACATGAGAATCCCTTATTTCAAAAATACCATCAATGTATTCCATTACTACACCAATTACAGTTCTAGTGCCTATATCCAGCGTAAATATAAGATCCCCCTGCTTCTCCACTACAATTACCTCCACATTTCTTTCTATTAAAAATCAAAAAAACACTCTAGTTTTTTTAAAAATCTATAATACATAATTCGACTATAGTTTTAGATATCCTGCCTAAAATTATTTAAAATTTACTCTCTATCAAACTCAATACTTACAGGACAATGATCTGATCCCATAACATCAGTCATAATATATGCATCATTAAGCTTATCTTTTAATCCATCAGTTATAAAATGATAATCTATTCTCCAGCCAGCATCTCTTTCTCGAGCTCTGGTACGGTAACTCCACCAAGAATACTTTACTTTTTCAGGATAAAGATAACGGAAGGTATCAATATAGCCTTTGTCTTCTAGTTTATCAAGCCATTTTCGTTCAATGGGCAAAAAACCAGAATATTTTTCATTAGCTCTAGGATTTTTTAAGTCTATATCATGATGAGCTGTATTATAATCGCCAAATATAATTAACTCCTGACCTGTTTCTCTTAAATCCTGACAATATTCTAAAATACTATCATAAAAATCAAGTTTATATTCTAACCTTTCTTTATTTCTCTTTCCATTAGGAAAATAAATATTAAGAATCGTAAAATCAGGGTATTCAGCTATAAGTATTCTCCCTTCTTTATCAAAACGCTCAATACCAATTCCATGTTTTATTGAAAGAGGTTCTTCCTTTGTATAAATAGCCACCCCACTATATCCCTTTCTTTCTGCAAAAGAAAAATAAGATTGATATCCTTCAATATTTCGAAGGTCATCTGTTATTTGATCATCCTGTATTTTAGTCTCCTGCAATCCAATTATATCCGGGCTCTCTTCCTTTACCCAATCAAGAAAACCTTTTCTTTTAATAGCCCTAATTCCATTAACATTCCATGAATATATTTTCATCATTAGCACCTCTCTTAAAATAAGTAGGAAATTATTGATAACAATTATTAATTATACTTCTATTTTACATAATTACAGGATAAATTGCAAGCTGGCTAATGGTGCATCATTATAATAGGGGTTTTTTTTTAAAAAAAAGAAAGACTCATTTTTGAGTCTTTCTTTTTTTTCTATATTTTAAGAATTTTACATTTTAGCTAAAATATCTTTAGCAATTTTACCAGCAGTAAATCCTAAGAATTCAGCAACTTCTTCTCCTGGACCACTTTCACCAAATCTTTCAATGCTTACAAGATGATGGTTTTTCCCTAATAATTGATACCAGCCACTACCAACACCGACTTCCATAGCAACTCTAAATGTATCATCATCTCCAAGTAATTCTTCAATGTATTCATTACCTTGAGCAAGGAAATCTTTACGCTCTGGAATAGATACAACACGACAAGCTTTGCCTTCAGATTCTAGTATCTCAGCTACTTCATTTGCTAAAGAAACTTCGCTCCCACTACCCATCAATACTACATCAGGATTATTATTTTCTCTAACAATATATGCACCTTTTTCAAGACCTGATAATGTATCTACACCTTCATCTGCAACTAAAGGTAATCCCTGTCTAGTTAAGATAAGAACTGTTGGTCCTTCAGTATTCTCAATGGCTTTTACCCAGGCAGCTTTTGTTTCTTCAGCATCAGCTGGTCTATATACTTTTAGATCCGGAATAAGTCTTAATGATTCTACATGCTCAATTGGTTCATGAGTTGGCCCATCTTCACCAACATAAATTGAATCATGAGTAAATACAAAAACAACTGGTATTTTCATTAATGCTGCCATTCTTACAGTATGTCTCATATAATCTGAGAATACTAAGAAAGTAGAACAATAAGGTCTAAAGCCTCTATGAAGGACTATACCATTTACAATTGCTCCCATAGCATGTTCACGAACACCAAAGCGGAAATTACGTCCATTAAAATTATCTTTTTGTATTTCATCATATTTATCCAAATAAGTTTTATTTGACGGAGCTAAGTCTGCAGAACCACCTACTAGATAATCTAATATATCAGCAATTTTTGCTAATGCTTTACCACTAGCAGCTCTACTAGCAATCGGGCTTTCTATTTCCATATTCATAATTGCTTCACGGAAATCTCCAGGTATTTTAAATTGAAGACCATTATCCCACAATTCTTTTAACTCAGGATTTGCTTTTGCCCATTCTGCAAAATTCTTTTCCCACTCTTCTCTAACTACTTTTAATTCTGCTTGATGTTTTTCGAAAAATTCTCTTACCTCATTAGATACATAGAATTTCTCGTCAACTGGTAAACCAATTTTTTCTTTTAATCCTTTAATCTCATCTTCACCAAGTGGAGCACCATGAGCATCTGCACTTCCTTCTTTTGTTGGTGCACCAAAAGCAATTTTTGTTTTAGCAACAATTAAAGTTGGTTTGTCATTTTCTTTTTTTGCTTCATTGATAGCATCACGCATCTTATCAATATCATGACCATCAACTTTTAGCACTTGCCAATTATAAGCTTCAAATCTTTTTGCCACATCTTCTGTAAAAGTTATTTCTGTGCTTCCACCAATAGATATTTGATTATCATCATAAATAGCAATCAATTTACCAAGCCCAAGATGACCAGCCAAAGATGCTGCTTCTGATACAACACCCTCCATCATTCCACCATCACCCAATAATGTATATGTATAATGGTCTACAATTTTGTGTTGATCTGTATTAAACTTAGCTGCGTGCATTGCCTCAGCAATAGCCATTCCTACTGCATTTGCAAAACCTTGTCCTAAAGGACCAGTGGTTGTTTCAATTCCTTCAATCATTCCATACTCAGGATGTCCAGCTGTTTTTGAATGTAATTGTCTAAAATTCTTTAAATCTTCAATTGTAAGATCATAACCAGCCAAATGTAATAGTGAATACATTAACATGGAACCATGTCCAGCGGATAAAATAAAACGGTCCCTATCTGGCCATTCTGCCGCTTTAGGGTCATATTTCATAACATCACCATATAACAAAGCTCCTATTTCAGCACAACCAATAGGTAAGCCTGGATGACCTGAATTAGCTTGTTCAACTCCGTCAGCTGATAATCCTCTAATAATACTTGCAACATCATTTAACATAAATAATACCTCCTACTTAATTTGTTTTTGCCTAGCTTATCTTATATTATAAACAGGAAATAATTAGTCCTGTCTTTATCAATTACTTATTTTATATTTTTTTATTGCTTTTGTCCAGTTAATTAAGATACAATTTTTAAAATCAATCGACTTATCTTCATGAACTACTTATATTATTTTGATAAATATCTATCCTGATACAAATTTTTATCATATTCTGCTCTTCTATCAGAACAATCAGCTCTATTACATAATTTACAGTTAGAATAAGAAAAGTCATTCTCAAATCTTATACCAGATAACGATTTTGCAGGTCTCATTACATATTTATCTGTTAAACTAACCCCAATTTTTTTATTTACATTAGATATTAGTTTAAATAATTTTCTCTGATCTTCAATAGACCATTCCTTTAATGAGCCTGGGTTCATAGTCGACATTTTATCTAATTGATAGTTTTCTTCTATCTCATTGAAAATATAAGTAAGAGCTTCTTGTAATAATAATTCTTGAATTTTCTCTGCCCAATATTGATGTAGTATCCCTTTAATATCCTTTGCCCATTTGTCCAATTCCATTCCAGCAGAAATAACAAAAGGAAATACACGCCTCAATCCATCAAGATTTCTTGCTAATAAAGAACTCTCAAAATATATATCATCAATTAATACTATACTATTATTAATTTCTTTTACAGATGATTCTTTATATACAGCTTTGGCATTCACAATATTTTTTGCTTCATCTATTAAATAAAGCAAGCTTTCCTTATCTTCTCTTTCTTCAATATGTAAGAAATCAATTGTTTTCGCAATATTTAATTTTACTGGAATATTTTTTTTAATTACTTCATTCATATCTTTCTCCCTATTGGAAAATAACTATACTATTATTAGAAATAATGAATAAGTATATGGATTTACACCGGTTTCGATTCATATTATAATTTATTGTTTTACTTTTTTAGCAATCTCAATACAAAAATGATTCTAAAAATATATGTTTACAAAAAGATTGAATAATACTTATTGATTTCTATTCATTTATTATTATACTCTTTTTAATCAATAAAATCAATTCACTATTTAAATTAAGTTTATAAAACTTTTAAATAGTGAATTTATTCATAATCCATAAGCTAGGAATAAAACAAAGACAATTTAAAACTTGAGAATTTCACACTTAATGATATAATAACTACAGAATATATAAATAAGAAGCTTTCTTAAAAACTTTATTATAAGCTTGTATGCTAAAGTATAGTTACTTAAGCCTCTTTCTTAATCAACTATACTCCAGCCTACTACGTTTTAATGCCTTATGACTAATTACGAAAGAAAAGTAAATTATGAAAGATTCTTGCTTAAAAAAGAGGCTAAAAATACATAAAAACATACACAAAACTAAGGAGTATTAGAATATGGAACTCACTGAAATACTAACACAAATATTGGCTGGAGCTTTTACAGGTTACACAACAAACAGTCTAGCTATTAAAATGCTTTTCAAAAGCTACGGTCCCTTTGGCGGCGTAATAGTAAAAACTAGAGAAGATTTTATCAAGAACATTAGTCAATTAATAGAAAAAGATATTATTAAAGCACATACTCTAGAAAACACTCTCAAAAGACCAGAAGTAAACGACTCTATTAGAGAACTGGTCGGAGGTTTTTTTTCAAATACCCTAGCAAAAGATATTCATATGAAAGATATAAGAGCTATTGATAAAACCTATTCTAATTTTAGTAATTACCTATCTACAGAGGCAAGTACTTATATACATAAAGCCATGAATGTTTTTTTAACTAAAATAAGATTTGAAAACTTAATTACAGAGGAAGAATTTGCTCTTCTTAATAAAAAAATAAGCAAAAACTTTATTGAGATAACAGCAGAATCACAGTTTCTGAATAATCAAGTAGAAATATTGTTTTCTGATATAAAGGATAGGAAGATTAATTCTTTCTTTGATAAAAAACTTTTGGATCAATTCAATAATAATTTAAAATATATAATTAATAATAGTAAAAATAAGGATAATATGATTGGTCAATATACCAATACTTTTATACACGCTATATATAATGAAATCTATATAGAAGAACTTAAAGATAAATTGTTTCTTATTATAAAAAACAAAAGATTACAGGACTATAATTTTAATCGAAGCTATTTTATAAATATTAAAGATAAAACGCTAAATAAGCTCAACTCAAAGAAATTTAAAAACTCTCTCAGTTCTATAATTAGAAAGAATCAAAATATCGAATTCAAGAAATTACTTGATCAGAATATAAAAGAGGATATAAAAAATATAAGTATAAGAAAAATAGAACTTATCAGTAAAGATATAAATGAATATTTGCATGAAAACAAATCAGAAATAAACCAAATCTTTAATGGCCTTATTGATAAGACATTTAAAGAAGAAGAGTTAATATCACCGTTTAAAACAGCTATCAAGCGATCGGCTTACCAAGTTTATCGTAAAAATAATGACATAAATTTTTCAGAAATGCTTGCTAATTCTTTAAATAATTTAATTAAAGAAGAGAAAACACAGGAAAAGATCCACAATTATCTACTGAAAAACATAGAAAATATAGACTTAAATATAAATCCTGATGACATATCTAAAAAAATTATACTAGAAATTAAAAATTATCTACAGGACATACCAAAAGACCTTATAAATGATTTAGAATCACTAAAAATAAGTAAGCTAGTAAATCTAGATGATCTTCCCTCTTTAATTGATTTAATTGCTAATAATCAAGAAATTCAAAATTTTTTCCTGGAATTAATAACAAGCAAAATGGACAATATCTTAATTAACTTTAGTAAAAGTAGTTTAAGTGATTATTTTAGTGATAATGATTTCAAGTTACTTTGTCAAAAACTGAGTAAAAAATCAAGAAATAAGATAGAAAAAATAGAAAAGATTCTAGAGCTAGAAGTATATAATAAATATAAAGATAAACCACTTTCACTTTTAAAATTCAATCTAGAAAAAACTAATTTTAAGGAAAATTTAAATATATTTCTTAAAAAACAAGAAAAAAATATAAACAATATACAATTAAATAAAATACTTGCTGATATAGCTAATAATACTGCTTATCATGATAAAATAAGTAAATCTCTTATTATTTACATCAATGAAAATCTTGAATTTTTACTAAAGGGAAATATTGCTGAGGCTATAAAAAATAACCTAGAAAAAATTTCTGATAAAGAAATCAAAGATATACTTGAAGACTTTGTAGGAAAAGAATTAAAACCAATCACCTATTTTGGTGCTTTCCTAGGTATCTTTACTGCCCTTTTACTCTATTTATTACAGAGTAATTTACATTTAGATCAAAATTTCTATCTACCTATTTATATGCTAGTCTATGGATTTATAGGCTATATCACCAATGTTATAGCAATAAAAATGATTTTTAGACCATATCAGAAAAAACAATTTTTAGGTATACCTATACCCCTAACACCTGGTGTTGTAAGTAAAGAAAAAGAACGATTTGCCCAATCTGTAGGAAATTTTATTGATCAAGAGTTATTAAATCATCAGACTCTCCAAAATACCATTGAAGATAAAAAAGATCTAATTGAAGAAACAATTACTAATTCTATCAAAGCAGATGAATATAAACTGCTTATAGATTTTCTCTTGAAATATAGTAGTAAATTAGCCAATACATCTTTAAAAAATATAGAAAAGCACAAGAAAAATATCCTAAGCTCTATACTTAATACAGTAAATGATAAGAATAAGGGAAATCTCCTGGATTTAAAATCTTCTTCAGATAAAAGAGAAAAAACAATCCAAACTCTTAGTAATTTTATTTTAAATGATTTACTTGTTTTATTTGAAGATAATATTGATAATCTTGCTTCAATGCTATATTCACATATTGAAGATAAAAATACTGTCTCTGAAATCATTCCTAATAATATAAAAGAAAATATCAACGAAAAAATATCTAGACTTATAAAAGTCAATATTGATTCTATAATTGAAGGACTTGATGATAATCAAAAAAATTATTTAGAAAGTACAGTAATTAAGCTAATAGAGCAAATATATTATAATCATAAAGAAAAACGCATTGCTGATATACCAGAAGAAATTAAAGACAGGATATATCAGTTCAGCTACTTAATACTTAGCAAGATTTTATTAAGTAAAACTCATACTATTACAGAATTACTTAATAATTATCTGATATCAAAAAGCGATACCTTATTGAATGAGACAGCAGAGTTGATAGCTAAAAATAAAAATTATATTAAAAATAAAATTTTAGAGCAAGTAGAAACAAAAATGGGTTTTTGGTCTAAGGCAGGCAAGTTAGTAGACTTTGAAGAAACACTGGATAATTTTGCAGATAAATTCATCGAAGAAGGTATCCCAGAAATAATAAATTTATACTTAAAAGAAAGAAAAAATGTCTTATTAGAAAATGTTCAAATTAAAGAAAAAGAGTTCGAAATAATTTTTAAAAATATACTAGATAATAATAGCTGTCAAGAGTTATATAAAGATAATATCTCAATATTCATTGATAATTATTCAAAGCTATCACTAGAAAAAATATTAGAATTCCTGGAAATCAAAGAACCATCAAAGCTAATTTCTATTTTTTCTGAAGAACTAAGACTAATAAATAAGCACCTAGCAATTGAAGTAAATAAAGAAAAAGAGAGCTTAAATAATATTCTAGTATCATATTGTGAAGATATCTTAAATGAAATAGTATATAAAGAAAAAACCACTAATATTATAAAAAACGTAAATATAGAATCAATGGAAATAACAATCAAAAAGACCTATCAAGAATTAATAAAAAATAATAATTTGGAGAAAATCTTTAATTATATTCTAAGTGAATTGCTTAGACTTATATTAAATGAAAAGACCTTATTCAATAAAGAAAAAATACAATATAAACTCAATAATATTTTAGACTCAGTATTTGAAGATAAAGAATTAATATCAAAATTAGAGAATCTTTTAGATAAAATTTATACAGATTTAGCAAAAAATTTAGCTAATCTTATAGAAGAAGAAACAACGGATTATCTATTGGAAACAATAATAGAATCTCTTCTAGAAACCCTTAAATCAGGTCTGGCTGATTTATTAGAAATAGTTAATCTTAAGGATATTAGTGTTAATGAAATAAACAATATGAATTCTCAAGAAATAGAGGACCTCTTCTACTCTTTTGCTGGAGGTTATTTCGGCAACTTAGAAAAATACGGTTGGCTCGGAAGTCTTGTAGGATTACTAGCAGCATTATTAGCTCTTTTCGCATAAAGGTATTAAAAATACTCCATCTGCAAATCAAGAAATTTACAGATGGAGTATTTATATATTTCTAAACTAATAATGTTTAAATAAAGTCTCATAATTCGTTTATTAGATTAAAAATAATTTATAATAAATCTTTAGTAGCCCTTGCAATTACAAGTTCTTCATTAGTAGGAATTACAAATACTTTCACTTTTGAATCACTTGTTGATATTTCTATCTCTTCACTTTTTCTTTGATTTGCTTCTTCATCAAGACTAACTCCCATAAAATCTAGAGCATCTATAATACCTGCCCTGGCAACTCCTTCATTTTCTCCAATACCGCCGGTAAAGATAATCGCATCTACACCACCCATTGCTACCATGTAAGCACCAATGTATTTTTGAATTCTATAGCAGAAAACATCAAAAGCCTTTTTAGCCTGTTTATTACCAGATTGAGCAGCTTCATTAATTTCACGAAAATCATTACTAATACCAGAAACACCAAGCAGTCCACTTTCCTTATTTAGTATGTTTTCAGCTGCCTCAGCACTGACATTTTTTCTTTTCATAATAAATGGTAAAATACTAGGGTCGGTATCACCAGAACGTGTACCCATTACTAGACCTTCTAAAGGAGTTAATCCCATACTGGTATCTACAGATTTACCTCCTTTTACAGCAGCAATACTAGCACCATTTCCTAGATGACAGGTAATTATCTTTAAATCACTAATATCTTTATTCATCATATCTGCTGCTCGTTGAGCAACAAATTTATGTGATGTACCATGAAATCCATATCTTCTAACGCCATCTTCTTCATACAAATCATAAGGAAGAGCATATAAGTATGCTTTTGCTGGCATAGTTTGATGGAAACCTGTATCAAAGACCGCTACTTGTGGCGTATCCGGTATTAATGTCTTACATTCCTGAATACCCTTTAAATTATGGGGATTATGTAATGGAGCTAATTCAGATAGCTTATCAATATTTTTCTCTGCATCTTCATCAATAAGAATGGATTCAAAATACTTCTCCCCTCCATGTACTACACGATGTCCTATAGCAGAAATTTCTGCAACATCTTTTATGACACCTGTTTTTTCTCCCATCAAATATTCCTTAATTACTTGAAGTCCCTGACTATGGTCCTCAACATTTAATGTCTCCTCTACCTTATCATTGTCTGTTTTATATTTCATCCTGGAATCCTGATTTCCAATCCTTGTTACACTACCCTTTGCTATAACTGATTCATCTTCCATATTAAAAAGCTGAAACTTTATAGACGAACTCCCACTATTAAGAACTAAAATTTTCACTAATTATCTCCTCCTGTAAATTGATAATATTAAAAAATCATTATTATTATAACATATTCTATCTATAGCTTAAAATTTATTTGATATCACTTTTTCAAAAACTAAGGGCAAATATATAAGTCGTCGGCGACGCAGTTAGACAATTATACTTAAAATTCGTCACATTATTTATTTTCTTACATATTTTATAGTAAAGGATATGAAAGGAGGTTATTTGAATGGGAGTTTATGATCCTAGACCACCAAGAAGACCTAGACCGCCATACCCCCCAGAACCCAGACCACCATATAGACCGCCGTACAGGCCACCATATAGACCACCATATAGACCTGGGCCTAGACTACCATATCCACCACCTGATCCATGGGGCGGACCACCATACAGACCAGATCCTTGGCCTGGACCACCTTATCCACCTGATCCATGGACTGGACCACCAATTCAACCCTACCAGGAACCTAAAGAAAAAGTAGAAATAAACGATCAAGAAAAAGTAGAAATAAACGATCAAGAAGAGGACTAGATTAAGATGCCATAAATTATCCCCAGATTGAAAGGCATATAAATTCCTCGCATAGAAAAGAACCAGTGTATCACGTATAGCACTGGCTCTTTTTTATGCAATATTAATCACTTAATTTTATTATAATTTTTATATGCAAGAACTATTGCCCCAGTTACAAATGCTGCTACCACTGCTTCAGCAATAGCATTTGTAGTAAATACACTAATATAAAAAGCTCGCAGACTAATTCCTAAATTCTCAGCAATCATTTCTGTAATTTCTTTAGCATATACAACATATAACATCAAAAATACTAAAGCAGTATTTGTTAAACTTCCTATAACACCAGAAACAATTGCACTAATAGACTCTTGATATTTCTCTTTTCTTATAAGCTTTTTCATTCCTACATAAGTATAATATGCTACCACTCCAATAAACATCCTAGGTAATACAGATACTAAAGGGTTTATAAACAACGGAGACAAAAGCCCTGTTGGTCTTGTCACAGCATTTAACAATGATAAAAGCCCCATTATAGTACCCATAAATAAACCAGCAATTGGACCTAAAATAATAGCTGTAATAATTGTTGGAATATGAATTATAGTAGCATTTACAATTATTAACGGTATAAATCCTAACGGAGTCAAAGCAAGAATAACAGTAAGCGCAAGCATAATAGCTAAAATACTTAAACTCCTTGGATCGTTCAATAATTTATTCATGATTAATTCCCTCCTGTTCTCGTTCCCTATTTGGGATACAAGACATATATTTGCAATATATTATATCGCTTTTTTATTATAGCAGATATTTTCCGGGAAATAAAGTGAGTTCTTACTTTTTATTTACTGGAATCCTTAATTACAAACGCAAGAATGATTCCAGTTTGACCATACTTGTTCAAGCAGGCTTTATGCTATAAATTCATCTGCGAAGTTTGAGTAAGATATTTTATCCTATCGTTCAATACCATCCCTGGCTTTAACACCCTTTTGATAATAATGTTTTATTTCTTTCATTTCAGTCACTAAGTCCGCAATTTCAATTAATTTTTCAGGAGCATAACGCCCTGTAATTATTACTTCTACTGATCTTGCTTTATTTTTCAGCATTTCAATAACCTCTTCAACATCTAACAGTTTATAATATAGTGCAATATTAAGTTCATCTAAAACTACTACATCATATTTACCCTCCGTTAAAATCTCTTTGCATATTTCTAAACCCTTTCTTGCTGAATCAATATCTTCTTGCTCAGGTTCATTATAGATAAAACAATTTCTACCAAACTGATGCATTTCAAAATTAGGTAAGAAATTCTCGCTTTTAGTTTCACTATATTTCATACCTTTAACAAATTGACCCACATAAACTTTTTTTCCAGCACAAACAGCCCTTAATGACAAACCCAGTGCAGCTGTTGTTTTCCCCTTCCCATTACCTGTATAAATATGAATATATCCTTTGCCCATTACAAATTCACTCCTTCTTTTATTTATCTTTTTATTTAAATTGTTTAGACTTTATGCAATAAATTCATCTACGAAGTTTGATTTTTCTAATTAAATTAAACAAAAATTCAGGATTACTATAAAAATGAATATGAGGATAAGCTGCAAGTGTATTTATCTTTTTTAATCCACATCTCCACTCTTTTTCAATGCTGCCATTTCTAGACTTATATACTTTATAAAAATAGTCAATATTTGCTCGCTCCTCTACTAATGAATGATGAAATTCGTGTCCTTTAATAGAATCCCCTGTGTCAGTTTCAATATTAACATATCCAAAACGCTGTAATCTTTTTGTCATTCTAGTGATTGTAGGAAAGAAACCGGCCATAGTAGAATATTCACCTTCTAAATTTATTATCCTTTCTGTCAGATACATCAATCCTCCACATTCAACATAAGCAGGCAAACCATCTTCTAAGCGCTTCTTTATATTTTCTCTAAACACTTTATTTTTTTCAAGTTCTTTTGCAAATACTTCCGGGAAGCCCCCACCTATGTAAATACCATCAATATCTGAAGGTAAATCAATATCTTTTATAGGGCTAAATGGTATTAGTTTTATCCCTATTTCTTTTAATAATTTTAGATTATCTTCATAATAAAAATTAAAAGCCTTATCCATGGCTATACCTATTCTCAAACCCTCAGCAGAAAATTTATACTTTTCTATTGGATTTTTTAATTTTTTAGTTTGTTGAACATACTTTTTACTTGAGGATGATTTAGCTAGATCAAGTAAAGCACCAAGATCTATACAATTTTCAACTAACTCTGTCAATTTTTCTAACTTATCTTCCAGTGTGGATATTTCATTACTGGGAATAAGTCCAAGATGCCTACTTTTTAGATTAATTTCAGAATTCACTGGTAGGTATCCCAAACATGGTATCTTAACATGTTTTTCAATAGCTTCTTTCAGAATATTATAATGTTGCTCACCTGATACCTTATTTATAATTACCCCTTTCATCGTAAGATCTTGATCATAGAACTTATAACCTAAAACCATTGCAGCAGCACTACTGGAGATACCACTACCATCAATCACTAGGATGACAGGGGCATCAATTATCTTAGCAAGATGAGCTGAACTCCCATTATCTTTTTCAACTCCAAAGCCATCATATAAACCCATAACCCCTTCAATAATACCAATATCTTTCCCTTCCATATTTCTTTCAAACAAAAAACGTATTCTCTCTTTACTCATCAGCCAGCTATCTAAATTATAAGAAGGATTATCGCATACAAATTTATGAAAACCAGGATCTATAAAGTCAGGTCCTACTTTAAAAGGTGCTACCTTTATCCCTCTTTTACTAAGAGCAGCCATTATACCCAAACTGATAGTAGTTTTTCCTACACTACTGCTAGCACCACCTATCATAATTCTCTTCATATCTAGATATCTCCTTTATATTTACTACTTTAATCATTAATTAGAATTGAATTTATATAATTTGATAAATTAAGGTTAGCCATTTGCTGAACGAGCATCCAAAAAAGCTCCAGCCCCGCATGGAAGGTTATGAATGATTAACAAAACACTGTGCCAAAGTAGCAAGCTTAATTAGTTTGTTTTGTTGTTTATAGCCTGGAATAGGAGCTGGGAATTAGCTTTTTATTCGCGAATGAAGTTATGGCTAACCTGGCTTAGCACTATTAATTTAAGTCCGAAAGTTGAGTTAAATATCATTAATAATTCTATTAATCACTCCAAAATCATTTTTATACTCTATGTCAACCATTCCCGCAGGTGAAATTTTAAAATGCCACCTGTCATTAATTTCCAGGTCTAATAAATAGGTAATAAAAGTCTGAATAATTCCACCATGAGTAATTATTAATAATTTCTCTTCTTTATTACTTTTTAAATTATCGATAAATAAACTAACCCTTTGATATACATCCATACAACTTTCACCTTCAGGAATTCTATAATGCAAGTAATCCTTAGTCCATTTTTGCCATTGATTCTGATATTCCTTCTCCAGTTCCTGATAAGTTTTCCCTTCGAAAATACCAAAATTCATTTCTTTAAGAGTTTCATCAACTATTAATTGACGATCATATTTCTTTGAAATAAGCTCTGCTAATTTCACTGTCCTTGGTAATGGACTGGAATAAATTTTATCGAAATCTTCTTTAGCTAAAAACTCAAGAATCATTGCAATGTCTTTTTGACCTTTCGCTGTATATTCTGAAGTACTATGACCAATATATTTCTTATCTGAATTTGCCTTTGTTTCAACATGTCTGAGCAATAAAAGCCTCATATCAATAACACATACTCCTCTCTATTGAATACTTCATTTTTGCACTCATACTACTGTCAAAAGATATGTTAGAAAAAGAAAGATGGTCTGACTTAATTCAATAATAAAACCAATATTATCTCCAGTAATTCCTCCGATTTTCTTTTTAAAAAATCCAATAAAATAAGAAGTAATATAAAGTACAATTAATATTGCAGGTATTAATCTATAATCAATGAGTAAAGCTATAATAATCAAGAGAAGCTTAGAAAAAACCACTTCCTTTAAGCCAGTATTTTCAACAAAGCCTTTAGCTATACCCATTTCTCTTAGATATTGACTGAAATAACAAAGAAGAATAGCTGAACTTCTACCAAGAACAGGCCATATTATTAAGGTTCTAAAGTCAATTAAATTTACTAATATTATATTAAAGGCTAATAAGAAGAAAATTGCCAGGACTCCAAAAGCCCCAATCCTACTATCTTTCATAATTTCCAATACTCTGCTTTTCTCCCTATTACTAAATACACCATCCACTGTATCAGCCAGCCCATCAATATGAAGTGCGCCAGTTATCCATATATAAGCAAAGCAAATTATAATACTTACTACAATTCTATCAAGAAAATAAGAGATAAAGGAAATGCCCCATAATAAAAGTCCAATTATCAAGCCAATGGCAGGCATCCAGATAATTCCCTTAATAAAATCTTCTTCCCTATATTGAAAAGGGTATTTAATTGGAATCCGGGTTAAAAATGTAATCATCAATAAAAAACCTTTCATATTCAATCTCCTTTAATTTTCATTGGTATTCCTGCTACCATAAAATATACTTCCCCTGCTTCTTTAGCCAGATATTGATTAACCCTGCCAGCAATATCTCTAAAAACATTTCCCAGGCTATACTCAGCTACAAGTCCCATGCCTACTTCATTACTTACCAGTATTATTTCTTTTTCGTGATCTTCAATTACTTCTAAAAGATCTTTTATTTCTTGAAAAATTCTATCTTCAAGTTGATCAATTTCATCGATACTAGATTTATCAAAATCCAGACCACTATCCAATAAGAGATTAGAAACCATCAGGGTAATACAATCCAAAAGAATTAGCTCAGCTTGTAAAAACAAGTGATTTTCAGCCATGTTCTTAAAGCCATTATATTGCTCAATAGTCTCCCAGCCAGCAGGTCTAGCTGCCTGATGTTTTTTTATTCTATCTTTCATTCCTTTATCAAAGGGAATTGCTGTAGCTATATAAACTACTTTACTGGAAGATTCTTTTGCTATTTTCTCAGCAAAGCTACTTTTTCCACTTCTAGCCCCACCTACTATAAAGGTAATATTCTTCATCCTAGCAACACCTTTCTTATATATTTTAAAAGCATTATAGTCTAAAAAATTAATTTCTGGCATCAAGAAATTATCATTATTAAATAAGTTGGCAAAGCCAATTTCTTTTTCTAGCCTGAAAGAGGAGCTGGGCAACCTTAATGCTCTTGTATGGTTTTATTTAGATAGGGAGTGCCCCAGGGTGCATTAGCTTTTTTTCGCGAATGTAGTTATGCTAACCTAGCTTCACTCTAATAATTCAACTCCGAAAGTTGAGTTAATGTAATATTAAAAAATTGCTTGTGGAATAATATAAGGTGTTTTTTGCTGACTATAATCTAATAGCTCTACATCAATATCATAAACATCTTTTATATTATCCACAGACAAAACCCTGGCAGGTATATCCATACCTCTTATTGTTCCTTTTTCCAGCAACAATATATATTCACTATATCTGGCAGCTAAATTTATATCATGAAGAGTCATAACAATAGTAATTCCCTTTTCCTTATTTAATTTGGTGCATAAATTCAGGGTATTAATCTGATGTTTTATATCAAGATGAGATATAGGTTCATCCAGTAGTAATATTTCTGGTTCTTGAGCTAAAGCCCGGGCAATCATTACCCTCTGTCTTTCTCCACCACTTATTTGATGAATACTTTTTTCACGCAATTTCCAGGTTTCTGTCTCTATCATAGACTTTTTTACAATATTAAGACTTTCCAGAGATTCGCTTTCAAAACGCTTTTGATATGGATATCTCCCCATATTAACAATATCATAAATACTAAAATCAAAATTTACTTCATCAATTTGATGTACCACAGCCATTATTTTAGCTAGTTCTTTATGTTTGATAGCATCTAAATTCAATTCCTTTACTCTAACTTCGCCCTTTTCTGGTTTTAGCAAATTACAAATATTCTTCAAAAGAGTCGTTTTTCCAGATCCATTAGGTCCAAGTATAGTTAAAAAACTTCCTGTCTTTACATTTAAGTTAATATTTTTTAAAATTTCGTTTTTTCCATAATTAAAATATAAATTCCTGACTTCTAATGCTAAACTCATAATTCCTCTCCTTTTTATCCGAGAGCTAACTGCCACTAAAACTCCCACTTCTTTAAGTGGAGGATCACTGCCCTCTTCTATTCTAAACGCATTGTTGAGGCTACTCCAGAGCACCACCAATTTTGACATTAAGGTTGCAGTACTACCGAATCAACTTGGGGCGCAGCTAAATCTTTGATTATAAACGCTAGGATGATTTAGGTATGACCATATTCGATTAGGCCGTAAGTGGCACTAACCTCCTGGATTCGTTTTAGGGCCTTTAGGTCATCCTTTAGGAAAACTAAGAACTCACTTAATTTAAGACACTTTATACCTCTTTAGATAAACTTATTATTTCTGGAACGTCTTAAGAGATATAAAAAGAAGGGTCCTCCAAAAATTGAAGTAATAATACCTACTGGAATTTCAACACCAACTAAGGAATACCTAAGTAAAAATTCATTAAATACTTGATATACTTCACTCCCTGTTGCATCAGTAAATAAAGTATCAAAAATTGCCAGCATAATATCCAGGCCCATAGATGTCCGGGCTAAGGTGTCACTAATTAAGAGAAACAAAGCACCACCCAGGGCTGAAACTGGTAGTAAAACCCTGTGATCAGAACCAAAAATAAGTCTAAACAAATGAGGGACAATTAAACCAACAAATCCTATAATTCCACTTACAGATACAGCACAGGCAGCTAAAAAAGATGAGATAACTATTATCAACTTCTTTGTCAATTCAACATTAACACCAATATTTTGTGCACTTTCTTCTCCTAAAACAATAGTATTCATTTCTCTAGCAAGAGAAATCAAAAAGAGTGCACCTATAATCATGGGAATAGTTACAAATATAATTTGTCTCCAGTTAGCTCCATTAAAACTTCCCATTGTCCAGCTTACTATATTTTCTAAGTTATCATGATTAAATATCATCATCAATCTGATAAAGGAAGATAAGACTGCACTCATAACTATACCTGCCAGTAAAATAGATGTAGTAGAAAGTTTGTTTCCTACTCTGGCCAGATTGTACACCAAAATTGTAGTTGCTAAAGCACCTGCAAATGCTAGGAATGATATTGCCCCAAAACCCCAGAGACTCTGACTTGCTCCAATTACGATTGCAATAGTAGCACCAAAAGCTGCCCCTGAAGAAGCACCCATTACAAAGGGGTCTGCCATTGGGTTTTTAAAAATTGCCTGATAGGCAGTTCCAACTAGAGCTAGAACTGCACCTACCAGACTGGCTAATATTATTCTAGGCAATCTAATATTTAACACTATAAATATATTGGATGGTCGAATGTCACTTATATCAATATATCGATTAAGAAAACCTAGCTTACTGGTAATTATTCTAAGTACATCCATAAGAGGAATTCTAATTGTACCAAGTGCTGTGGAAATAAGCATCATAGCAAACAATATTACTAAAAGAATCAGAATATATATTTTGTATAGATTTTTCTTTTTTATATAGGACATTCATCTCTCCAATCTAAAAATTTAATTTGTTTATCTTATCACCATAAAGCAATTCCACCAAAATTTTGAGCCCCTGGTCTACTGCTCTTGGTGCTGCCCTTGAAAATATATCCTCATTTACTACTAAATATCTACCTTCCCGAATTGCTGATAATGATTGATAACTATCGCCTTTTTTCATTGTATCTATATTTGCTTGATTTCCAATTATATAATCAGGGTCATGATCGATTAATCTCTCCAGACTATAACCCCAACCTTCTACATCATCAGCAATATTTCTTGCTCCTCCAATACTGAGTAATTCAGAGATAAAGGTATTCCTGCCAGCTGTAAATTCCCGTTGACCTGTTCCCACAATATAATAAATAGAAGGTCTATCAGATTCTGCAATATCATTAAGTATAGTCTCTACTCTATTGACTTTATCCTTTAGGCTGGATACCAGTGCTCTTGCTTCATAATTTTTTCCAACAACCACCCCTAAATTTATCATATATTGATAAACTTCTTCCATATTATTAGCAGATGACATGGCTGCTGTAGCTATACCTGCTTCTATTAACTTATCTAAGACTTCTTCCTTGAAATGAGTTCCAGCAATAACAATGTCAGGTGATATATCTACTATTAATTCAATATTCGGGTCAAAAAGAGTTCCAATTACTTGAATCTCGCTAACTTCCGGTGGGTAATTATCAAAACTGGTCCTGCCTTTTATTCTCTCACCTACACCTAAAGCAAATAATTTTTCAGTTACACCTGGAGATGTAGATACTATGCTTTTTGCTTCTTTTTCTATGACATAGCTTCTATCTCCATCAATTATAGTGAAAGGATAAGTATTTTCTCTTCCCTTAATCAATTCAACTAGCTCTCTAGAAGAATCCCATTCTAATCTATAATTTAATGTTTCTAATATAAATCTAAAGGGTAAATATACTTGATCCCCTTCTTGATATGGTTCTATAGCAAGGCTGAACTCTACTCCATTCACCTTAACTATCTTGGAATCCAAAGTAAAGATAAATTCAACACTATCGTTCCTCAATACAATCTCATCATTTCTAATTTCTTCAGCGAGCCTGAATTTTTCAAAAGCTTCAACACTTAGAAAAGTCCTTCCCTCAATAATTTCAGCAGGCAAAGTAAGTTGCTGTCCGTCATTCAGAACTAGCAATTCTGAACCCATTACCATGCTTGAAAGAAATACAAAGAAAATTAAAGCCATAATCGTTTTTTTAGATAAATTCTTCATTTAAACCACTCCTAATTTATTTTTTTTATTTGTTAATACCGGCTTCTGTAAATGTAGCCATTTTATTAATTATATTACAGGATGCCTCTATTAAATTGATTGCTAATACTGCTCCTGTTCCTTCACCTAATCTCATTTCCAGATCAAGCATAGGTTTTAGAACCAATATCTGATACATTTTTATATGACCAGGTTCAGCTGAAATGTGAGAAGCAAACATGTAGTCAAGAACATCTCCATGTAATTTATAGGCAATTAAAGCTGCTGCCCCGGATATTAAACCATCAATAATTACAGCTTTCCTATGAGCTGCTGCAGCCAGCATACAACCGGCCATAGCGGCAATCTCCAAACCACCTACTTTTGACAAAATATCAATTGGATCTTCAGGGTCAGCTCTATGTTTTTCTAAAGCCTTTTTAATGATTTCTTTCTTATGATTAAGTTTCTCAGCATCCAGACCAGTACCTGGCCCTACTATATCTTCAAGACTTTTATCAGTAAGTACTGCTAAAATAGCTGTGCTGGCTGTGGTATTCCCAATACCCATTTCACCTGTACTTATTAAGTTTGCACCTTTAGCTATTGCCTCTTCAGTAACACTTATTCCTACCTCAATAGCTTTTACAGCTTCTTCTCTACTCATAGATCTTCCTTTTAGAAAATTATCTGTTCCTTTTTTAACTTTATGTTGAAAAATAGACTTATCATCAATAGTATCTTTCATACCTACATCCACTAAAAATAAGTCAGCATCTTGCTGCTTACTAAAGACATTTATCGCAGCACCACCATTAAGAAAGTTTTTAGTCATCAGAGTTGTAACTTCTTGAGGAAAAGCACTGACACCTTCCTCAACTATACCATGATCAGCAACCATTACTATATGGGCTTTTTTCTTAATTACAGGAAAAGGGTTAGCATAAATACCAGCCAGCTTGATAGCTATCTCCTCTAATCTACCAAGACTTCCCGGAGGTTTTGTTAAATTATCCAGTCGTTCCTGTGCCTTTTCTTTAGATTCTATATCTCCCTTTTTAATCATTTTCAGTGTTTTTTCTAATTTACTCATAGATTTTTCCTCCTCTCTTATTAGTAAAGACCCATTACTGGAATCCTTGATTATAAACGCAATGATGATTCCAGTATGACCATATTCGATTAGGCCTCACTGGAATCCTTGATTATAAACGCAATGATGATTCCAGTATGACCATATTCGATTAGGACTCACTAAAATCCTTGATTCTTAAACTATCTTTAATAGAGCTAATTAACTTAATGTTTTCTGCCCTAGTTCTTACTGCTATGCGAAAATAACTCTTATCAAGTCCTAAAAAATTATCACAGTTTCTTATATAAATACCTTCTGTTAAAAGTTTTTCTTTTACTTCAGAAACTTCTTTATCCTTGAGTTTTAACAGATAAAAATTTGCACTACTATCATAAGTTATAATCCCATTAATACTATCTAATTCACTTTCTAGATAGCTTTTTTCTTCCAGTAAGCACCCCTTTGTTTTTGCTATATATTCTTCATCTTCAAAAAGAACTTCCACTATATCCAGGGCTATACTATTTACTGTCCAGGGTTCTTTATAGGCTTTAATTCTTTCAAGTATTTTTTTGTTTCCAATACCATACCCCAGCCTTAAACCTGCTATAGCAAAGAATTTTGTCATTGATTTTATTATAAATATTGGATACTCATCTATAAAAGAGAGTGCAGACTTTTCCTCAGTAAAATCAATAAAGGATTCATCGATAAAAACCTGGGATTTTATTTCTTTTAGATATTCAAAGACTTCTTTCAATCTTCTATATTCTACAAAGAGACCTGTTGGATTATTGGGATTACATAAGACAAGCAAATCAGGTTGATCTCTTTTTATTTTTGATAATAGGCTTGCTTCATCAATTTGAAAATTATTTTTTTTAGATAATATATGATTAATTACAGAGCATCCATTAAGCCTAAAAGCCCTCGCATATTCACTAAAAGTTGGCTGGACTATAAGCACCTTTTTGCCTTTAAAGAAATGAGCATATAAATAAATTAACTCACTTGCCCCATTTCCTATAATAATATTTTCCTCATGCAATGATAATTTTTTAGCTATTATCTTTCTGGCACTGAGACCATCAATTTCAGGATAAGAAGCAAGATTGCTCAGGTTTTCCTTTATTCTAGTAATTACTTTTTTTGAAACTCCTAGAGGATTAATATTCACACTAAAGTCTATTATTTCTTCCTGTTTCTCTCCTGTATATCCTCCATGTTTATTCATCAAATCACCATCCTGTATCTATATCTAAGAAGAAAATATTCGGGCTTATTTCTAGCAAGTAATATAGATAATAAGCAATTTAAACTAAGTTAAAAACGAAAGGAAGAAATAAAATCAAGATTAAAACTTCTGACAGATACATTATTTTTACTGCATCTTTAATATTTTCTGCATTTGGAATAGAATTTGCATCTCCGATTGTAGGCTTAAATAGCTTCTGGCCAAAATATTTACTACTTCCTCCCAATTGAATATTCAATAAACCTGCTACAAGAGACTCCGGATAAGCAGAATTAGGACTCCTGTGATTTCTTCTATCCCTTTTGAGAATCTTATAGCCATTTAGACCATCATATCCAAGGAGAACCCCGGCCAATAGCATTATTAAACTTCCAATCCTAGCAGGAATATAATTTGCCAGATCATCAATCTTTGCAGCTGCATAACCAATATCTTTATAAGGTTCCTGTATATATCCAATCATTGAATCCATTGTATTTATAGTCTTATATAAAAAAGCTAAATGCACTGGCATTCCAAAATAAATGCCCATTAAAATAAAGAAAAGGGGAGCCAGTACACCATCAACAGTATTTTCTGCTATAGTCTCAACAGTAGCCTTAATGATTTCTCTTTCATTCAGACTATCTGTATCCCTTCCCACTAAATAAGATAAAAACTTTCTGGCTTTAAGTAAATCCCCCTTCTTAAGAGCTTTATATACTTTTTGAACCTCAAAATGAAGACACCTGGCAGCAATTGTCGTAAATAAGAAATAAACAGAAATAATCCTATAAAGTAATGGATGTATTAAATTCATTAAATTTAAAATCATATTAAGAACTAAAAGAACAGTAAGTACTGTCAAAACAACTAGAATAAAACCTCCCAGTTTCAAGGGCAGAAATCTAATTTTTCTTATTAAAGCCTCATACTTAGTAATCAAAAATCCAATCAGGCGAACAGGATGTGGCCATCTAGGGGGATCCCCTATTATAAAATCAAGAAAAACGGCAAAGAATAATATTAAAAACCACTCCATACTAAAACCCCATTATTTCTTTTATAGTTTCAATTTCTACATTTTCACTAACTACTTTGGCAAGTTTATTGTATTCCAGTTCTTTAAACTCTTTATAACTTAGCTCTTCATTTTTATTACTAATCCCTTTCTTCTTGCGTAAGCCATTGAGAAGACTATCTCTAAAATTATCATTCTCAAAAATACCATGTAGATAAGTGCCAAAAACGTTTCCCTGATCATTAATAGCTCCATCCAGTCTTCTATCTTCCAGTTCTATAGCATAATCAAGATTATCAGCTAATTCACTTCTTCCCATATGAATCTCATAGCCACTTATTACACTAGCTTCAATACCTTCACAGATACTTAAAGCCTTATTTAATGTACCTTTAATTTGCTTTGTCTCTTTTTTCTTTAGAATAGTAGTACTTATATCCAGTAAAGAAAGTCCAATAATTCTATTAATTGAAGATTCTATATTGTCTGGATCCTTTATTTCACGACCTAATATCTGATAACCCCCACATATACCTATAATAGGAGTACCCATTTTATTCATCTTATAAATTTCTTGGTTAATTCCAGATTCCAAAATATATTTCATATCATTTATGGTATTCTTACTCCCTGGTATGATTAATAAGTCAATATCCTGAAAATCATTTTTACTAGACAGATATCTTATACTTATATCTGTCTCCATTTCAAGTGGAGTAAAATCTGTAAAGTTTGATATGTATGGCAGTTTAACTATACCAATCTTTAAATTACCCTTTTCTTGATAATCAAATCTTGAACTAACACTATCCTCATCATCTACCTTCACCTGCATATAAGGAACTACTCCCAGACAAGGCTTTTCAATTTTCTCTTCAATCATCCTGATACCTGGTTTGAGAAGTTCAATATCTCCCCTGAACTTATTGATGATAAAACCTTTTATTCTTTCACGTTCATCAGCTTCCAGCAACATAATAGTTCCATATATCGAAGCAAATACCCCACCTTTATCAATATCGGCTACCAGGATTACAGGAGAATCTACTAATTCTGCCAAACCCATGTTAACAATATCATTTTCCCTCAAATTTATTTCAGCAGGGCTACCTGCCCCCTCTATAATTATTCCCTGGAATTTGCTTGCCAGTTTGTCATAGGCCTCTTTGACGATTTTCTTTAATTTAGGCTTAATTTGATAATATTCTTCTGCTGTAGAATTAGCATAAACCTCTCCATTAATAATAACTTGACTACCAACATCACTAGTAGGCTTTAATAAAATAGGATTCATCTCTACCGTTGGCTCTATTCTTGCAGCTTCAGCCTGTACTACTTGAGCCCGCCCTATTTCTTTACCATCTCTGGTAATATAAGAATTCAAGGCCATATTTTGCGATTTATATGGTGCTACCTTATAACCCTGATCTTTTAGAATTCTACAAAGGGCAGCTGTCAGCAAACTCTTACCAACAGAAGATGCTGTCCCCTGAATCATAATATTTTTAGCCATTATACCCCTCCTTGTAATAGAAGAAAATTTTCTAAACACAAAAAAAACACATGAAGGTAAGCTCATGTGTTTATACATTAGATTATAAAAATAGACCCAAGTCATAGACTTAGACTGAAGTCATAAATTATAATAACGTAAATATATTAATGACAATAAAATTTCTCAGCATTAATAAAGCACACACTTCCCTCCGAAGCAGCTCTTACTGAACTTTAAAGCAGGTCTCCTGACTTGTAAATCAATTTACTCTCTTTCCCTTCCCATCTATGTAGTTACAATTTCAAGTAATTAAAGATAGACAGTGGTATGAAAGATTTCATCCTTACACACAGTAGCGGGGGCTGTAGAGGATTCTCACCTCTTTCCCTCTTAGCTTCTTACATTGTAAGAAGAACTCTAAAGTCTAATATTCAATTTTTAAGTTAATTTATATTTTCAAATTATATAGTATAAAAGAACGGCTGTCAATTATAATTTAAGAAGATTTATAAATTTTACAAAAGAAAAATAAAATAATAAAAAATAACTACTAAAATTCCAACGACATCAAAAATTCATCTTGAAAATCAGCACGAAGGGATAGATCTATATATTCAACTTGCTTAACAATCCTTTCAGCCCTTAGAAGTTGTTCTTTATCATACAAGCAGGCCTTAGCCCCCAGGCCAGCACCATTACCAATTTTCACTACTTTATCTCCCATCTTTTCAGGAAGAAGTCCTATAATACAGGCATTTACAGGATCAATAAAACTACCAAACCCACCTGCTAGATAAATATTATTTATTTCACTAAAATCTATTCCGGCTTCTTTAAGGAGAATATTAATACCAGCAGCTATGGCTCCTTTAGCCAGCTGTAATTCCCTGATATCCTTCTGGGTTATTAGTATCGAATCATCTATAGAATCTTTTGTCAAAGAAATGGAGTCGAGTGGTGCTATTTTTATTGCCTGCATATTTTGATAAGTAGTCATATAATCCATGAATTTCTCATCCATATCATTATTAAAACTACCAGTTCTAGTGATAATTTCTTTTTCTACAAATTCTCCTACAATATCTATTAAAGCAGAACCACATATTCCTTTAGCATCTATGAAATCAATAGTTTCATACAGAAACTCTTTTTTATCTGATATTTCAAATTTTGAAATAGCCCCAGAGACACCTGCCATACCAAAGGCTATTTTTGCCCCTTCAAAGGCTGGACCAGCTGCAGTAGAACATGCTATAAGCTTATCTTTATTGCCCAGCACAATTTCACCATTTGTGCCTATATCAATCAATAATTTCCACTCTTTAGTATTAAAATCTGTCACTAATAAATCAGCTGTTATATCAGAACCAAGGTAGGCAGATATAGATGGCAAAATTTGTATTACTCCTTCAGGATTTATAGATAAATTTATTTCTGAAGCAGACAATTGCATGGAATTTGTAAAAATAGGTCTATAAGGTGCACGAGCAATGCTATTTGCCTTAACCCCTAATAAGAAATGAATCATGACAGTATTAGCAACAATCGTAGCCTGATATATATCATCTCTATGGATATTATTTTTAGAACAAATTTCTGAAATAGCCTTATTCAAAGCTCTAATAATTTCCTCCTGTAATTCTGATACTTTCCCATCTGTCTGTGTATAATTAATTCTTGATATTACGTCAGCTCCATATTTTTTTTGAGGGTTATGAAAAGAATAAACATCAATCTCTTTTCCTGTAAGTAAATCTATTAAATATAAGGCAACTGTTGTAGTTCCAATATCCACTGCTATTCCATATAATTTCTCAACCTTTTCCTTTGATACCTTAAGTATCTTTGAATCAAACGTAATACAGGAAATAATTTCTTCATCTATTATTTCAGATAGATCTTTAATACTAGAAATATCAATATTATTAGTAGTACTTTTATTATATAAAAAATCTAAATAAGTAGAGCTTTCTTCACTATCAAGCTCTTCTTTTGAAAAACTATACAAATTTAATGAAGGATCAAATCTCAACTCAACATCTAAAGCATCAGTCATTACTTTTATCGCTTCTTCTTTTAGTAGTTCTATGGAAAGATCACTAAAAATACTAATACAACAGGCTAATCTGTATCCATTCTTTATCTCATTTTCGCTTAACAAACTAAGTTCAGAGTCACTTATTTTACTATCACCATCAAGAACTCTAAGCTTACATTTACCACAACTTTTCTTCCCTCCACAGGGAGAGCTTATATTTATATTATTTTTTCTTAAAAGATTTAGAAGGTTTTGACCTTCCTTTGCCTTTAAAGTAGTCTCATTATTTATTAAAACACTATATTTCATTGTAATTTATTATGCCCCTCTCATTTAATATTGAATTTCTATAACTATAACTATAATATTTTTTTAATAAAAATGCTGAGTGATTACTGCTGTCTAATTTCATTGATATAACCAGCTTTTCATACCTCAATACTGTTATATCATAAAAAGGTAAAATATTCAATAATGATAAACCTAGTACGTCCTACTGTTTCAAGGTGATATGAATTGTTCCATAAATAATCTTTATAAAGTGTTTTATTCAATTGAGGAAGGGCAGCCTCTCAAACATATTCTTTTTTAAAATTCATACTTTCAATATTTTTGATATAATAAAACAGACTATCAATTAAAAGATAGCCTGTTAAGAAAAATATTGATTACAATTAAAAAGCCTTCTTATACAAATTAACTAAATCTTCATAATCTGTTTGACGAGGATTAGAACCTAATGTAGGGTCAAGCAAAGCATTTTCTGCCATAGCTTCAATATCACTTTCTTTACCACCTACGTCACTTATTTTTTCTGGAATTCCTATGTCCTTAATTAAAGTCCTAACTGCTTTTATTGCCTTTTCTGCAGCCTCACGTTCAGTTAATCCTTCTACTCTTTCTCCCATTGCAACAGCAATTTGTCCTAATCTTCTTCTGCAAACAAGGGAATTGTATTCCATAACAGTTGGAAGCATAATCGCATTAGCTACACCATGGGGAATCTTATAAGTAGTTCCTAGCTGGTGAGCAGTAGCATGACAGGCACCTAAGCCCACATTTGAAAAAGCCATTCCAGCCATTAAGGAAGCAACAGCCATACGATGTCTAGCTTCCATATCGTCACCATTTCCTACTGCCAGAGGTAAATTTTCAGCTACATAACGAATAGAATGATAAGCTAATGCTCGTGCAATTGTTATTGAATTCTTTGAGATATAAGCCTCAATAGCATGAACTAATACATCGATACCAGTAGCAGCAGTAATTTTAGATGGTATTCCCTTTGTTAACCTAGCATCAACAACAGCAATATCAGGTACTAATGAAGGGCTGCTAATAACCATTTTCTTATTTAATCTAGTATCTGTTACAACAGTTGCAGCAGAAACTTCACTACCTGTGCCTGAAGTAGTCGATATAGCAATTAATGGAAGTCTGTGATTACTTATTTTATCGACTCCTTCAAATTTGCTTATTTCACCATCATTACACATTAGAAAGGCAATAGCTTTAGCTACATCCAGGGCACTACCACCACCCAAACCAACAATAAGATCGATATTTTTTTCACGAGCGAAACTAACACCTTCCCAAACAACTTCATCTGTGGGATCAGGCTTAACACCTGCATATATTTCAATACCTATTCCTTCTTTTTCCAGAGATTTCACTGTTGTAGAATGCAGTCCTAAATCCAAAATTCCTTGATCTGTAACTAATAAAGCTTTATTTCCTAATTTTTTTGCTTCTTTACCTAATTTGATTGTTGAGCCAGGTCCTACCAATACATCAGCAGGCATATTAAATTTATAAAAACGACCTATATTAATTTCATCTATTACTCTTTCAGATATAATATCTGTTATCTGATCTAATTGATTGTTTTCAACCATAAACTTTTCCTCCTTATAAGCTTATATAGTTTTAGTTTACGTAAGATCTCCAAAATCAGAGAATTTAAACGAAGTTTTCTTGAACTTTTTTGATAAAAACTTCTAAAAAAACTAATCTAAATCTTAAGCCTAAAGGTGTGAACATATACCTTTAGGCCTATTTTAAAAACTATCGTTTTAATAATACGTCTTTTTCATAATCTTGTACTTCTTTTAACCACTTTTCAGCTACAGGAACATCATTTTTATAACAATAATAATTCCATACTGCCTGCCATGGATATGCCTTGAATTCTTCCAATAAAGCTAATCTAGAGGTAAGGTCGCCTTCTAATTCAAGTGCTCTTAACTTATCTGTCGGCTCCAATAAAGCAATCAAAAGGGCTTTTAGCATATTTCTTGTACCAATAACCCAGGCAGCTACCCTATTAATACTTGCATCAAAGAAATCTAATCCTATATGCACTCTTTCAAGGAAGTTACCTCTGACAATTTCTTCAGCTATTGCCCTTAACTCATCATCAAGAGTAACAACATGGTCACTATCCCAACGAACAGGACGACTTACATGTAAGAGCAGTTCATCTAAAAATAAGAGTGAAGCTGATATTTTATTGGAAATCACTTCAGTTGGATGGAAATGTCCAGCATCCAAACACAGTAAACTATCATTCTTTATAGAATACCCCATATAGAACTCATGTGAACCTACAACATAGCTCTCTGATCCTATTCCAAACAATTTGCTTTCTACAGCATCTAAACAATATTTCTTATCAATATCTTCAGAAGTAATTTCATCTAGAGCATCTTTAAGCCTCTGTCTTGGAGCTAATCTATCTACAGGTACGTCTTTATATCCATCAGGAATCCAGATATTATTTACAGCAGGAGTACCTAGTTCTTTTCCAAAATACTCGGCTATTTTTCTTGATCTCTTAGCATGTTCAATCCAGAAATCCCTGATACCCTTTTCAGGATGGCTTAAAGTAAAATCTTCGGCTTTCTCATGTGAAAAAAAAGTAGGATTGAAATCAAGTCCAATTTCCTGCCCTTTAGCCCATTCTACCCATTTTTCAAAATGAACTGGCTCTATTTCATCTCTATCAACTTTTTTTCCATCTGTATCCAGGTAGATAGCATGAAGATTTAATTTATGCTTCCCTGGAATTAAAGAAAACGCCTTGTCCAAATCAGCCCTTAATTGCTTAGGTGTTTTAGCTTTTCCTGGATGATTACCAGTAGCTTGAATACCTCCTGTTAAATTACCATCAGGATCTTCAAAACCACCAACATCATCTCCCTGCCAGCAATGCATTGAAACAGAAACTCTTTCTAGCTTTTCTAATACCTTATCTATATCTACATCCCATTCTCCATATAATTCTTTTGCTAAGTCAAATCCTTTAAGTATATGTTTTTCACTATACAATTCTAAAACCTCCTTAAAATTTTGCATCTATCACAAATTAGCCAAACAGCACTTTCGTCATAAAGCTAAAAAAGCTTAGAAAAATACAAATGGCTAAACTCAATAATAGAGATTATTAATAAGCTATAGTTGACATCAATGCAAGTTCTTTTTGGCTTGTATCCATTCGAGAATGTTGCACTATAATTGGAGAATTACTTTCTACCATAACAGCATAGGGAACTCCAGTTGGAAGTTTTTCTCCTTTATTACTCTCGATTTTATCCAGACGAATATGATTGGTTCTTTCAGCTGGACAACTTGCTTTAAAGCCTTTTATAGGATCCCTATCTTCAAAATAGAAAATAAGATCAATATCAGCATCTTGCTTGCTTGTATTTAAAACACAAATTGCTTCATGGCTTATAAAGTCACCATTACTTTTTACTGGTAAGTAACCATCAGGAATAAACCATACTTTTTTTCCAGCATACTCAGTCATAATAAGATATCCCCTTTCTTAATCATCATTGCAAAAGTACATTTATTAGCTCCAGAAAAATTTATATTTTCTGCAAGCTATCTATTACTTAAACTACCTTAGTTTCTAGGCAGGTATTCTTTTAATTCAATTGAGTTACGAACAATTTCTCTAGCTTCACTTAGGTCTCTTACTTCACCTAATCCAATCAATTGTGTTAAAATATTTCCTATAGCTGTAGCTTCTATAGGCCCTGCCAAAACCCTTCGGGATGTTAAATCTGCAGTATATTGACATAAAATCTCAGCCTGTATTCCGCCACCAACCATATTAATTGTATTTATTTCTTTATCAAGCATTTCTTCAAGTCTATCAATAACAGAACCATAAGCAAAAGCAAGACTTTCATAGATACCTCTAGCTATCTCCCCTACTGTTTCAGGTATCTTTTGATCTGTTTTACGGCAATATTCTTTAATAGCTTCAACCATATTATCTGGAGCTACAAATAATGGATCATCAGGATTTACTCGATAAATAAATGCCTCTGCTTCTTCAGCAGCCTTACTTATCTCAGAATATGAAAGATTTAAACCCTCTCTATCCCATATTCGTTTACACTCCTGAATGAGCCATAAACCTGTAATGTTTTTTAAATATCGTACTTTACCCCCAACCCCTAATTCATTTGTAAAATTCTCTTCAAGGGACTTCTTATTAATAAGTGGTTCATCTAATTCAATTCCTAATAAAGACCAGGTACCACTGGATATATAAATGCTATTTTCACCTATCAAAGGTGTTGCTGCTACAGCTGATGCTGTATCATGACTTCCTACAGCTATTACTGAGATCTCATTATTAATAGCACATTCTTTTTTGACGTTTTCCAATAAATTTCCTATCTTATTTCCAGGTTGTATAATTTCCTGCATTATTTCAATAGGTAGATCTAATTTTTCAAAAATCTCATCTGACCACTTATTAGTATGAGGATTAAACATTTGTGATGTAGAGGCAATAGTCAGTTCATTATACTTTTTAGCAGTTAAAAAATAATTTAATAAGTCTGGAATAAATAAGAAAGACTCTGTACTATCCAAAACCCATGGACGGTTTATTAGATCAGTATATATTTGATATAGTGTATTAATCGCCATAAATTGAATTCCAGTTTCCTGATAGACTTTTTCCCTGTCTATCTTTTCAAAAACCTTTGCTTCCATATCATTTGTACGACTATCTCTATAATGATAAGGCATAGATAAAAGGTCACCATTCTTATCTAATAGACCATAATCAACTCCCCAGGTATCAATACCCATACTTATTATATCTCCATCAGAAATTTCTACTGCTTTCTTTAAACCAGTTTTTATTTCTGAATAAAGCCCAAGGATATTCCAATAAAAATTATCTCCAATATATTCTCCGCCATTGGGGAAATTATGAGTAACTTCCAATTCCAGTTTTTTACCGTCGAATTTTCCCAGAATTGTTCTACCATTTGATGCTCCCAAATCAACAGCCAGTAAATTTATTTCCTTTGCCATGAGTTTACCCCCTCACCAATGTATAGGTATCTCTAGCAATAACCACTTCTTCATCAGTATTAACAACAATAATTTTAACAGATGAATCTTTAGTAGAAATTATACCTTCACCAGAAAGATTATTATTTAAGTCTTCATCAATTTCCAGGCCTAAAAATTTAAGCTCTGATACTATCTTCTCTCTTAACAAGGCACAATTCTCACCTACGCCACCTGAAAAAACCAAAGCATCTATACCACCCATTACAGCAGAATAAGCTCCAACATATTTTTTGGCTCGATGAGCAGTAGTTTCTAAAGCCAACTTTGCTAGCTTAACACCTTTATCACTTTCTTCTATAATTTCTCTTAGGTCATTACTTACTCCGGAAATACCAAGCCAACCGCTTTCTTTATTTAATATTCTATCCATTTCTTCAGCAGATAAATTTTCTTTTTTCATAATATATAAAATTGCTGCTGGGTCAAGATCACCTGAACGTGTTGATTGTACCAATCCTTCTAAAGGAGTAAAACCAGTACTAACCTCTACAGACTTTCCTTCTTTAAAAGCATTAGCAGTACATCCACTACCCATCATTAAAGATACTAATTTCAAATCATCTAGATTTCTATCAAGTATTTCTGCAGCTTTCCCGGTCATATATTCAAATGTTATACCGTGAAAACCATATCTGCGAACACCATATTTTTCGTAATACTTATATGGAATTGCATAAGTTCGAACATAGTCTTCAATATCAACATGAAAAGCATTATCAAAGACAGCTACCATCTTAGTATCAGGCAAAATATCTTTAAATATTTCAATTCCTGTTACATTAGGTGGGTTATGCAAAGGAGCGAGATCAAAACATTCTTTAATTGCATTTATAACTTGATCATCAATTACTACTGAAGCAGTAAATTTTTCCCCTGCATGTACTACTCTATGACCTACAGCATCTATCTCATTATAAGTATTTATAATTCCTTTATCTTTATCAATTAGATTCTTTAAAATTAAAAATATAGCTTCTTTATGATTTTTAATGGATAGGCTTCTCTTTACTTCATTATTTCCATACGCAAAATGAAAGATTGCATCTTCTTTACCCAGTCTCTCAACTTTACCACTTGCAAGTAATTCTTCTTCAGGCATTTTTAGAAATTTAAATTTAACAGAAGAACCACCACTATTTAAGACAAAAACATTCATTAATATATCACTCCTATATAATATGATCCTGGAGATCTTTGTGGACAGAAGGAATCACTGTCTTATTAACCAGCATGCCTTCTTCGCCAACAGAGCGAACTGCAGCATCTACTGCCATTTTAACTGAAGCAACATCACCAGTGAAATAGACAGTAGCTTTACCACCCATTCCTCTGGCAGTTCTTACTTCTATAAGTTCTACTTGTGCAGTTTTAACAGCAATATCAGCTGCTACAATCCCAGAAGCAACAGAGAAGGTCTCTATTATACCAAGGGCTTTTATTTCTGAAATTTCTGTAGTGCCGCTTAATGCTGGTATTAGATCATCATGGATATTGGCTAAAATAAAACTATCTACCATAAGATCTTTACAAAGTGTTTCACCTGTCTCTATAGCGCTTTGAACAGAACCTACATCACCATGGAACATAGCAATATATTTCCCTGGACAAACAGGCAGTGCCTGGATTAGCTTAATTTCTGCTGATTTGATAACTGTATCTATCACTTCTACACCAGCAGCAATACTATTAAATTCCAGTAAGCCAACAGCCTTTTTCATATCTCTCACCTCTCTATAATAATACTATCTCCAACTGATTTAACAGTTCCTGTAATACCTGCATGTATATTAGCTCCTAAAGAATTATCCGGTATCTTCGCAATTAATTGTCCTTTATTTACACGATCACCAACATTCACCATTGCTTTAGCAGGAGCACCAATATGTTGACTAAGTGCTAATTCAATTATCTCAGGTTTAAAGTCAACTTCACTTATAGGAGCTGCTAAATCATAATCAGCTATTCCTAGTCTCTTTATCAAACGTTTTACAGGAACTTTTCTATATTCTCTCATAGGATGAGTCTCTACAGGACTCTCTTTATGAGTATTTTTGTAATTTCCCTTTGCTAGTTCTTTCTTTAACTCTATATTTATATTTCGAGGTGATAATCCCATTGGACAACCCCAGGTATCGCAAACACCACATTCACAACAAAGCATGGCTTTAGTAATAGAATTGGAATCTGTATCTATTCCATAATTAATAGCCCTCATTATTTTGTGTGGTTCAATAGAATGTCCCAGTAGAAATCTAGGACAGACATCGGTACATGCTCGACATTGGCAACAGGCAGACATGGCTCTTTTCACAGACGAAGCTATGGGTGTAGTTTTATTTAATATAATATTATGATTGCTAGGTAATACTAAAATACCTTTTGTTGTTTTAGCAACAAAATCATCAGGAGATACTATTCTCCCCATCATTGGTCCACCATCTATTAATTTGTATTCATCTACAGTAGGACCACCAGCTAAGTGCAAGATGTCTCTAATTTTTGTACCAATCGGCAATAGGACAGTAATCGGTTTTTTTACAGCTCCTCCAATAGTAAGATATTTATCACTAACACTTATCCCTTTAATCGCATTATCAACATTAATAATAGTTTCAACGTTAATTACAACAACACCAGCCATTAAAGGTATCCCACCCTCTGGAACAATTCTACCTGTGACATCATAAACTATCTGCTGTTCATCACCTGCTGGATAAAAATCGTCTAATTGATATATACTGAAATTTTTATGCTTAGGAATAAGTTCTTCTAATTTTTTTATTACTTCTTTATATTTAGATTTTAATGCTATGATAACTTCTTTAGCACCTGTTGACTCCCGAACAAACTCCAAACCACTTAAGAATCTATCCCTTTCTTTGGCCATTAATTCTTGATCTACTCGTAGCAATGGCTCACACTCAGCACCGTTCACAATTACAGTATCAACTTCAGCATTAAGTTTCACATGTGTTGGGAAACCAGCTCCACCAGCCCCAATTACTCCAGCATCTCTAACTTTCTCAAGTATTTTTTCGGCACTCATCCGCTCACCTCCCTGGTTTAGACTTTTTTATGAATGAAGAAAATATAAAATATTTGCCTTAGGCAAACTTAATTCCTCCACAAATAGAACATCTAATTTCTCTAGTAAAACTTTTAGGAGTACAGATACCCTCAAATGTAGGTTCAGCAATAGTATGTGTATAATTACTATCACCTTCTACATCAAGACCAGCATAAGAAGGTCCATTTACTACTGCTATGGTAACATCCATTTCTCTAGAAAACTTAGCAATTCTTTTAAGATTATTGGAATGTAACATTGCTGTATGACCACAATGTTTTTCTGCTTCCAAAGCCTTTAGCAAGCCATCTTCAAAATCATTAACTCTTACTAGTGGTAAAACTGGAAGCATTTGTTCTATTTTAACAAGGGGATGATCAAATGAAACATCCATAATAGCTGCTCTAGTATCTACTGAAACATTGATACCTGCATCTCCTAAAATTAAGTCAGCATTTTTACCAACATAATCAGGATTAACATGATCAGCATCTTTTGTTACTAAATCAGTTACTTTGTTTATTTCAGCACCCTTTAAAATATACGAACTGTTTTTTTCCAGTTCCCTAATTAGTTGATCTGCTACAGAATCAACTACAAATATTTCTTTTTCTGCAATACATAGAATATTGTTATCAAAAGTAGCACCAGCTATTATATCTCTGGCTGCTTTAGCAATATCAGCAGTTTCATCTACTAATACTGGCGGATTTCCTGGTCCGGCTGCAATAGCTTTTTTACCACTGCTTAAAGCCATATTAACAACAGCAGGTCCACCTGCTGCAACAATCATCTTTGTTTTCTCGTGTTTGCATACTTTATCTACTTCTTCTAAACTCACTCTATCTAGAGCCACAACTATATTCTCTGGTCCACCAGCTTCTACAATTGCATCATTAAGTACTCTAATAATCTCTCGAGTAGCTTCCTGAGCCCTTGGATGTGGACAAATAAATGTAGAGTTTCCAGCTGCCACCATACATATTACATGGTTTACAATTTGAGCTATTGGATGAGTAGTTGGAGCTATCAAAACAACAAAACCTACTGGTACATTTTCCACTAAAGTAAGTCCATCATCACCACTTATTACTTCTGATTTTATATCTTCAATTCCAGGTGTTAATGTGGCTGAATTAATTATTTTAGCTTTTTTATCTTCTGGACGGCCTAATCCTGTTAGATCTACTGCCATTTTAGCTAATTTCTCAGCATTATCAACACTTGTTTTGCGAATCTTTTTTATAATTTCTTTCTTCTTTTCTTTGCTTAGTTCTTTTAATTTCTTTTGAGCATCAACAGCTATACTAACAGCTGTTTCCAGATCAGAGAATATACCCCTTCCCCCTCTTGCTTTACTAGCAGTAGGAGTATTCTTAGAGACAGGGGTGTCTTGCATATTTTTCAGAACTGCTTCAACTATAGAAGCAATTTTATTTTCATCAACTGCCATATATTTCACTCCCTAATATCTATATTATCAACAATACCAACAATTGCTGCATCAACAGGTGAATCTTCTCTATCAAGAACCACCCTGGCACTACTTCCTTTTACAACTAAGACCTCTTCACCTATGCCGGCCCCTACTAAATCAACTGCAACAATCATATTGGAATCGTTTTCTTTCATGGTATTTAGTGGTTTTACTACAAGGAATTTAGAGCCAAGTAATTTTTCATTCTTCCGTGTTGCTATTAAATTTCCACATACTTTCCCTACAATCATAGCTTTCACTCCTTAAGTAATTTAACCTGAGTCCCACAATTAATGCCAGCTGCATTAGCATCATCTGTATCAAGATGCATTTCCAATACCCAACCTTCATTAACCCTTACCTGCACATTTTTAAACACTAAGCCTTTATCACCATCTACTTCAACACTTACAAGCTCATCATTCTTAACAGCAAAACGTGCAGCATCTGCTGGCCCCATATGAATATGCCTGTTAGCCTGGATAGCACCCTCATTAAAAGTCAAAGAACCTTTGGGACCTACTAGAGTTATTCCAGCTGAACCTGCTAAATCACCAGATTTTCTAAGTGGTGGATTTATTCCCAATTGGATACCATCTGTTTTAGCTAGTTCTACTTGAGTTTTAGATCTTACTGGTCCTAAAATCCTAATATTGGAAATACTTCTTAACTTAGGACCTACAGCTGTTACTACTTCATTAGCAGCAAATTCACCTGGCTGGGCTAAATCTTTCTTTTTTGTAAGTTTATATCCTTTACCATAAAGCACTTCAAGATCTTCTTGACTTATATGAACATGGCGTACTGATACACCTACCGGAATGGAATCATTATTTTTATTTTTACAAGCAGAACTAGTACTTTGACTATTTTTTACAGCTTTAAGTACTTCTGCAGTTATCATGCTAAGTAACTCTGTCTTTTCCATAATTTCGCCCTCCTTTTTTTCTTAGGTCTAATATGCTATATAAGCCATCTACTCAGGAAGGATTGCCTCTACACCTGTATCTGGCCTGGCTATAACGTCATAGCCTAATAATTCTCCAACTCTGCTAACAGCTTCAGCAGCAGCTTCTACTGCAGCCTTAACAGCACCTACGTCACCTCTTACTATTACAGTAACCATACCTGATCCTATTTTTTCATAAGCTACTAATTCTACATTAGCAGATTTAACCATTACATCAGCTGCTTCAACAGAAGCTACAAAGCCTTTTGTTTCTATCATTCCAAGTGCCTGACCGGACATTTATTTAGCCCCCTTTTTATCTAGAAATACTTTCTCGAGATCTGCATGTGGTCTTGGGATTACATGAATAGATTTAATTGTAGTTAGTTTAGATGCTGCCTGTTCTCCAGCTTCAACAGCAGCCCTCACTGCACCAATCTCACCCTGAACCATAACAGTTATTAAACCAGAACCCACCCTTACATAATTTCCAACTAGACTGACGTTTGCTGATTTTAACATTGCATCTGCAGCAGCAATTGAACCTGCTAGACCGATTGTTTCTATTAATCCAAGAGAATTACCCATCTTTAATATTCTCCTTTCGCTTTTTAGAATATTTTACTTCTTACATAAGTACATAAAGATATACTTAATAGAAATTATTTCTATATACCTTAAGTTCTACTTTTTATTCTGCTTTTGGCAATATATTTTCAAGATCTCCATGTGGACGTGGAATCACATGTACTGCTACTAATTCCCCTAATCTTGATACTGCATCACTACCAACTTCAGTTGCCGCCTTAACTGCACCAACATCTCCACGAATCATAACACAAACCAAACCAGAACCAATTTTCTCAGTTGCCACTAATTGTACATTTGCTGCTTTAATCATAGCATCTGCTGCCTCAGTAGCCGCAGTCAACCCTCTACATTCTACTAAACCTAAAGCTTGATTACTCATTTTATTTACCTCCTGTTTTTTCTTTTCAGTGCCATTAGCACTTTTCTTTTTTGTATTCGATCTTTTAGTGCTTGCTTTTTTTGTATTTGTTTTATTTTTCCTAGTACTTTTCTTTTTACTAACACTTGTTTTTACAACTTTTTTTTCTTCAGCTACAGTTTTACTTTTTGCTGTCTTTTTATCTTTCTTTTTCTCCGTTTTCTTATTACTGTCCTCATTAGACATTCCTATAATCCACCACCTGATTTAATGTACTATCAGGTCTTGCCATAACATGGGATGCAATAAGTTCCGTATACTTACTTGCTTCTTCTGCACCTGCCTCAACAGCAGCCTTAACAGCATCAACACTACCACGCAACTTCACAAAGGCTACCAGTCCTGGTGAACCTGGCTTACCTCTTGTAGTCTCTATCCCTGCTAATTTTACATCAGCAGTTTTAAGAGCAATATCAGCAGCTAAAATAGCCGGTGAAAAACCATAAACTTCTATTAAACCAACAGCTTCATTTGCCATATTTATTCACCTTCTTTCAATTATTTTAAATACTCAACTAATCCTTCATGTGGTCTTGCGATTACTTCAGCACAAAAAACCTCTGTCCTTCTTTCAGCAGCAGTTTTACCTGCATCAATAGCAGCTTTTACAGCACCTACATCTCCCTGGACTACTACTGTAACAAGTCCACCACCTAGGCTTTTCTTGGTACTAAGATGTTCAACGCCAGCAGCTTTAACCATAGCGTCAAGGGTATTTATTGCTGAAACCAATCCTTTTACTTCAATTAGTCCAATAGCTTTACCACTCATATTTCTTACCTCCTTTTGTTTCTAGCCAATTCTATAAAGTATTTTTTTAAAAAAATCATTTTCAAGTTAATTCATTTCTGACATTACTTTTTTAGTAATTTCACTTACTAAAGTAAGTAATTCATCTTCGGAAATATTATCATTTCCTGTATCTTCTGTAGAACAGGAACCACAATCCATACAAGTAGCTGGATGATTACCCTGTACACCAAGTTTTTTACGTACATCATATAATTTATCTACATTATCTTTAGATATTTCTTTAACTCCACCTAATTGTCTTGCAGTAAGGTTAATCTTAGCTGCCAATTCTATAGTTTCCATTTTAAAATAAGCATTCATTAAATCAGAACCAACAGTCAATGCTCCATGATTTTCTAATAAAAATCCATCATAGCAATCCAAATGTTCACGAACAGCCATAGGTATTTCATCCGTTGATGGTGTTCCATATTTGGCAATTGGTATAGTTCCAAGAGTAATAATTACTTCTGGCATAATCATCTCTTCTAAAGGTATTCCTGCTACCGCAAAACCTGTTGCTGTAGGTGGATGTGCATGAACTACAGACTTCACATCATCTCTTTGCTTATATACATCCAAATGCATCTTTAACTCAGATGATGGTCTTAACTTACCAGAAATTACATTACCATTCATATCTGCTTTTACAATCATATCTGGTGTCATAAAACCCTTGCTAACACCTGTTGGTGTTGTTAAAACTTCATTTGCACCTATTCTTACTGAAATATTACCATCATTCGCTGCTACAAAGCCATTGTTATAAATTCTCCTACCTACTTCACATATCTCTTTTTTTAATTCAAATTCTGACTTCAATATTGACACTCCTTTTATTTAAATTGTTTTTATTCCTGTATTTTGTTTCATTATATAATATTTAATATTGGATTTCAATGGTTTTTTTCTGTTTATATATGTATTTTTTGTTTTTTTGTTTGTTTTTTTGGTTTAAATGTTTGATTAAGGTGAAAATATATGCTAATATAAATGTAGAAAAACTTTGCTTAAAAAGGAGATTATAATGAATAAATCATTTGCTTTATTAGAAACGCAAGGTGTAGCAGCAGCCTTTTATGGTTTAGATGCCATGCTAAAAAATACAAATGTAAGTTATGTGGGAGATGAAAAGAATCTAGGGGCAGGCTTAGCCACTGTAATAATAAGTGGTAATATATCTGCTGTTAGAAATGCCATAGAAATTGGAAAAAATGAAGCAAAGAAGATTAATAAAGTTCTTACAGCTTCATATATATCTAATCCACATTCAGAAATAGTTTCATTTATATACCGAAATAATCCTGATTATAAAAATAAAGAAATTAAAAAGAAAAAAGATATTAAGGAAGATAAAAAGTCTATCGGTTTTGTTGAAATCTATGGTTATGCTGCATCTTTAATTGCAGCAGATGCAGCATTAAAATCCAGCAATGTTAGCTTACTTGCCCTGGATAAAACAAAGGGTAAGGCAAATACTCCAGGTTTGATTATGTTTTTAAAATTAGCTGGCAATGTTGATGCTGTAAAAACAGCTGTAGAAGTCGCAGTTGAAACGGCTAAAAAGTACAATGACACTGTCTCACATACTGTAATTGCACAGCCCGATGCTATGATAAAAAGAATGATTAAGGAAGGGATATAGATGAGTAAAAATAATACACTAGCTTTAATCGAAACTCGAGGTATGACAGCTCTTACCTCTGCTATAGACAGTATGCTAAAAGGATCAAACATCAAGATGCTAGGCTTCAAAGGATGTGGTTCAGCTTATCTTACAGCTGCCTTCAAAGGTAGTGATGATGATGTTTTAAATGCTATTGAAATTGGCAAAAATGCAGTTAATCAAATAGCAAAAAAAATTCCTTCCTCAACAATTGTTGAAGAAGGTTTATCACAATTAATAACTGCACATAGTATATCAAACCCTATGCTTGATTTTGTCGATATCTTTTTCAATAAAAAGAAAGTAAAACTTATGGAAAAAGGAAAAGCTATCGCTTTTATCGATGCCCGAGGACTTGTTTCGCTTATTGCTGCTGCTGATATAATGAGCAAAACATCAGCAATAGATATTAATAGTATCTACTCTATGGGTTCAGGTCGTTTGAGTTTACTTATCAGCGGAGATATCGAAGCACTTAATTGTGCAATTGAAGCAGGTATTAAAATTGTAAAAAAACATGGTCAGTTTATATCACATTGTGTGATAGCAAGACCTGATGCTAGCTTAATTTCTAGTCTTTTAAAAAACTATACAAAAGCTTAATTCATTTGACTTCATTTATAGTTATTTCTTCAGACAAATTAGGAGGATTATCTTTTTATAACCCCTCTGTTAATCTGATTATCTATATATCTAGTAAACTCCTTTAATTTCTTTGTTATAATCTTTTCTAATTTCGAAGTAATTCATATTGTTTTTTATACATTGTATTCTTAAGTCACTATGTTCTTTAATAAATTGAGATATTGGTCTCTCTTCTGGATAATTACGAGATTCTATAGCACTTCTATATTTAAGGATACTTGATTTGAAATTTTCTTGTATATAGTTAGTAGAGAAGCCTATATAAACCGATATAATCTCTTCTGAATATTCTTTTTCGAGTTCTTTAAGCAAATCAGGCAAGAGATAACAGCCTTCTATTATTATATTTTGCTTATTTTCAATAAGCGTCTTAATCATTTCTTTAATAATAGGCCATAATTTTCTCCCTATTAAATCATTGTTGTCTAATGGAGTAAATCCACAATCTTTATTACTTCTATATAAGCCCATTTTTAAGTTGTCAATAGATAAATAGGGAATCTTATATTTTTCAAGTAGTTTTTGAGACATTAATGTTTTACCTGTCTGACTAATCCCACCTATCAATATAATCATATCTAATAACCTCCTCTTTTTATAAATTTTCGTCGATTTCACATAACATCCGCAGGTTTACGAAGTTTCTGAATCCTAGGGCGAATACCCTTGATGAAAAAATTTTGGCGAAACGACGTTAGGAGTGGAACCGTAAACCTTGCTGTTATCAGAGCATACTTTTGCTGTTTTTGGTGTATCCACAAGATTACCATTATATCAAGGGTTATAAGGTGTTTGATAATTTTTCAATTTTGTAGTTTTAGCCTATTTCCAATGGTTTTGAGCAGGATTGGGGCAGGATTATTGACCATTATAGCCAGCCTCTCTATATGTGTATAGACATTAAATTTACATTAATTTATTTAATCCTATTTAAAATTATTACATAAGTTAATCTCACTAAATACAGGACATCCACCTTTACAATCATTTTCGTATTTACAGATATTTTTACAATCTTTTAATATAATTTTATCTCTAATATTTTGAAATTTTTCTGAACTCAACCAGGCTTTTTTCAAAGATATATTTGCTAAATTAATACCCTCAGTATTCTGTTCCATAAACGAACAAGGATATAATTTCATATTTTCAGAAATAAATGCTGAAAACCTTCCAGCCTCGCATGCTTCAATGAACTTAGGGTTAAAATTTAGGTTTTCAACTATTCCAGAAACTGTACAACTATCAAACCCTATCTTAAATCTTCTTAGATCATGTTTATTAATTAACGAAAAAAAATCCTTAATACAATCACTATTCTTTAATAATAAACTTTTATTAGCCATATTACCGACCGGCTTATAATTCAAAAATATTACTGCATTAATACCAGTAATATAATCAGGTGGTTCTTTTAACCAGACCATTGCAGTTTTAATTGTTTTCGGTGTAAGTAAAAAGTGGATATTAGTCTTTATACCATATGATAATAATTTATTTAATGACTTTATGAATTTATGATATGGTTTATAATAACTTATTGCAATCGCTCCACAATATATCTTAGTAGCTTTCAGTATTTCGCTAGACAATCCATCTCCGTTAGTTGTATATGAGGGGACTATTCCATACTTTTCCCTACACATTTTAAGTATTTCAATAAAATCAGGATGTTGGTTTGGATTACCTCCTCCCAGAGCAACCTGATAAGTATTTGTTTCTTTCATATATTTCATAATACTCTCAAACTCATCTATCCCCATATGCTTCCCATTTATTGAGGAATTTCTATAACAAAAATCACATTCTCTCTCGCAATAATTTGTAATAGAAACATCTAGTAATTCTGGTCCTTCAACAGACCAAAAAGGGTCTTCAAAATTTTTGTATTCACTTCTGATACTTAAGCCGTTACTTTTATTAAAATAATAATAATAATTACTTTTCTTCTTATCTAATAAAACTATATCATTCATATTTACCACCCATTACACAAAGCGTTAATATACACTAATTCGTTGTCAATCGAGAAAGAATCCATACAAAAAAAAGACTGTATACCATTCATTTCACTACTTAATTTCCCTACTCTAACTTTTTTCCCATCTTCTAGGGCTTTTTTAACTCTTTCCACTTCATTTGGTAAGCGATATTTTGAAAGATAATCTTCTAAAGACTCACCGTCTTCCATATCCTCTTTGATAGGTTTAGAGTCATATTTAACGGCATCAAATAACTCACTAAATATGTAAGTGAAATCTGATTCAGGATCTATTCCAAACCATTTATAGAATTCTTCTTTTCCTAGGTCATCATCTGAAATAATGATAAAAGATGTCGATGAACTATTAGTTATATAGTCAGCTTTTATCTTCATTATATCCTCTCCAATAAATTATTAATTTTCAATAATAAATTTTCATCTTCATATTCAAATAGATTATTATAATTAGGATCTGATGTATAATATAAGTCTGTAAAATAAAATATTTCTCCTTCTTTGAGTTTACTATATATATATTCAATTTCTTCTTTTTCCATCAACATTTTCTTATACATATACTCCTCAACACTATCATACTCCATAGCATAATATTTTTCATAAATCATTCTAATGTCCTCTACCTCAGCAAAAAAAGCCTCAAGTATATTTTTGAATAATCTACCAGCATATTTATTGATATCGATTTTTGCCAAATTCAAAAACTTTTCAATTATTTTATTAATATTTAAGTCTTCCGGTGCTGTAACAACATACTTTTTGTGAAAATCGTTCAAATCAATAGGATATATGTGCATATTAATCTTCCTCCCCTTGCCTGAATATTTCCATTAATTCTTCTAATGAAAAATTCTCCAGGCCTGTATTGGAATTTAGCTTATATTCACATAGTTCCTGAATATACTCCCATCTCTCTTTTATACTATCTCCATTTTTAAACTTGTAATAAGATAAATCGCGGACAGTTCTTTTTATAGCCTCAATTTCGTCTTTATTATCTGACTCCAGTATTGTTTCTATAATTGAAACAAACTGAATCTTATGTTTTGTTATACACCATTCAAAAAAGTCATGAACATATACGGATAAATAATCCAACAATGATAATAATATAATGATTTCTATATTTAATGTATCCTTCATTTTTCTTTTTAAAATTGGTACAATTTTATCAACGGGAAGATGATAAGAACTGTGTGAGGAAAGCCCATATCTATCTTCATAAGATGGTTTAAAAATAGGCTGATAATATTTATTAAAACATTGGTTATCTACAGTCTGTAAGATGGCATTTAGGGTTTTTATATTTAATTTTTTATATACATTTATATTCATACGTTTAAATAAGTTCATAACTGTATAAGCATTTAATGATTCTGATCTTTTTAAGGAGTCCTCATGTGTTAGATAATTAATGATTAAAGAGGTATCCTCTTCAGTAATATATTTTTCATCAAGAGAAAAAATATTGTCTGTATATGCATGCATATACCATTCTTGCTGCTGTATAATTTCTATAAATATTTTATTAGGGAACTTTTTACCTGCAAAAAATAAATATCTCTGCACTCCTTCAGCTATCTCCAATTCATTGTCAGCAAGTTTTTTTATTAATTTTTCAGTCTCATTTGGATTTTTTTCATCAAATTTCTCTAATATAAATTTTACAATGCAAAAATCTCTAAATTCATCAAAAGTAAAATTAATCACTTCCGTAGATTTATCAATTAGACCTTTTTTCTTTTTTATATCTTTTCTAAAAATAATATCTTCATCAATTAGTTTAACTAACAACTCATTTCTTATTTTTCCAACAATTACAGAACGATCAATATTACTAAACTGCATGTGATTGATCATATAAAAAGTAATCGAATTAATCAAAGAATCATATGTTGATCCGGAGTCTAGAAATCCTCTTCTCCTATCCCACTCCTGCAGGTTACCTTTTTTATAATTGTAATATCTTTCAAATATTTCATATCTAAATAAATGTTGCAGTGAAGGTATATAATTAATTTCATCTTTCTCATCCTGATACGCTTCTGAAAACATTCTTAATAATAAAAAATCATCTGTTAATTCATTATAGATACTATCGCCAATATCATTAATCTCAATATTAAAGTGATTCATATAACCTTGATAAACTCGCTTTTTATATCTTGAAGTTTTTGATCTCCAATTATAACCCTCTATATGCATAACATTTGGACACTCAACTTTAAAATCTCCAAATTTTTCTTCAAAATATTCAGTCCTTGCTGTAAGTAATACACGAATATAATTATATTTTTCAGCTTTTTTCATGAATAAATATAACTTCTTTTTAGACTCACTAATTTCTTTGAATTCATTAATAGCATCAACCACCAAAACAAAAGGTTGCTGGATATTAAAAGCATGAAAATTTAAAACTTCAAATAGTTGGTCTATATCAGTCAATTCATTTACTATTGATAACATTGTACTCCCTAAATCGTTGTTTACTAAGTTTCTAGCTCCAACAAATAGACAAGGTATGCCTTTTTTTAGTAATACATTTTCACATAAATCACAAAGTAGATTTGTTTTACCCTGTCCTGCTCTTTCCGTGAGCAAAATTTCTCTATATTTAATTGCTTCAAAAAGTGAAACTCTCTTCTCTAGATCATATCTAAGTAACGAAGGCCTATGAGTATAATATGAGACCTCAAATAACTCAAGCTTTTTGTTTGGAATCTCTTTTTTTATTTCGGAATAATTCGATAATTTGTCTAGGTATCTCTGCGAAGATTCTAATTTCCCAAGTATAAAATCCGCAATCTCATTAAGATTATTAAGTTCTATATCATAATCATCTTCTAATGATTCTATCTCTTTTAAACCATATAGATTTAATAAACGATTAAAATAAGAAAAACTATGTTTTTTGTTATAGTCAAGGTGTTTATGAAAGAAAAGTACAGGATCAGTAAAACTTCTTAAATAATCTTTTATCTCGCCAATTTCCACATATATTTCTGGAATATATTTTTTATTTTTCTTATTATTTATTATTTCTTTTTTTGTTTCTTGATTAAATGAAGATATAGTTTCCTTTACAAATAAATCTTCAGTAAAATAACGCTCATCAATCAAGTTGTCCAATGTATCAAAACACAAAATTTTAATGCTTTGGGATCTTCCTAAACCTGTAGTTTGCTCAATTGCAATACCAATCAATTGTCCATTACAGACAACAGGTGAACCCGAATAACCATTAAACTTATCCAGTCTACCTTCACCTAAGGAAATATCAATTATTAGGTCACCATTGTTTAATTTATTCTCATCTAGTATAATTCCCTGTTGATAATGACCTTCTGTTTTAATTTTAGGATAACCATAAGCAGCATATTTAAATTCTCGTTTTCTAAATGCATTTCTTGTTATCTTTGGAAAGTCAATCTGATCATCACTTAATTCTACTGATTCAAAAAGAGTCAATTTGTTTATGTCACTACCAGGATTAGTATAAAAGACCTTTGCCGGTAATTCCATCTCTTTTCCTTTAATTAAATATTTTATTTTCACTTCGCAATCAGAATCAATTCCATCACGTATTACATGGTGAGCAGTTATTAATGTCCTTTCATCTACAAAAAAACCTGTTCCACAGGTTACTTCTTCTCCTCCACTATCATATACTATTACTTTTGCAACAAATTTTTTTATATACTCTATGTAAGGTATATTATCTCTATAACTCAATTTCAATCCCCCAATCTTGGTTAGGCATTAATAAAGAATAATTATATTTTTCCATAAGAACAGGATTGTTTAATTCTTTTATAACTTCAATACTACTGTTAAAACATATGATTTTATGACCTTCCATGTTATTTATTATAATATTTACAAATGATCCTAAATCCGGATGATTATGTCTACTTGAATCAGTTGAAATAACATAATATTTTGCTTTAACTATACTTAACCATTTCGAATTATTTTTCTCTGCTCCATGGTGGGATAGCTTAATCAAATCAAACTCCATACTTACCCCATCATCTGAAAGATTCTTTAATGCATTATATAAGTCATTATCAGTTGCATCTGCTGTTAATAAAATTCTTTTATCACTATCTTCAATGATAAATGAAATAGAAGATGCATTGGTTACACTTTTGTCCTCAGTCAGATCCATATTAACACCCAACTTTAAAAGGTCTTGGAATTTTTCTTTTCTATCACTTGAGATATTTTGTGATGTATCATCCTCAATAACATCTTCATTTAATAAAAAGTATTCAAAAGCATCATCAAATAACTCATCCTCTCCAAATTGTAAATCACACTTACTCTTCAATAATTCATTTCTCCAAGCCCTTTTTAATCTTTTTAATATATTTTTATTAGGAGTAAGAATAATAATATTAAGTCCATTAATAGATATTTCTTTCACTCCAGAAATCACCGTTCTATCAAATGATGCATTCCATAAAATATTTAATTTATATATTAATCCTGCTAGGGTAGAACCTTGTTTTGCACTAATTTTTTTATCATCAACAAGATTATTCTCCCTCTTGTTTTCAGCCTCATATTTATCTTTTAATTGTTTAAGGATTCTATAATCTTGATCTCCAATCTTTTCAACATGAGAAAGACTAAGATGTTTGTATGAATTAAGCCATATTTCTTTAATAATATTTTTATTAAATCCATTTCTAGAAATATCTTGCAGGAAACTTATAGCTCCACCTATATGATCTTGATCAATATGAGAAATAATCAATAAATCTACTCTTAGATTAGCCTCATTAATCTCTTTTATATGTTTTTTAATGTAGTTTGCATAAGTTTCTGGATATCCCATATCTATGATTATATTCTCTTGGTTATCTGTTATTAATTGTATTGCATCACCATTTTTTGCATCAAAAAATTTCACCTTCATGGTATAACACCTCTTACCAATAATTCAAATATAAATATTTTAAGGGATAATAGCTAAAATAAAAATCAATTATAACTTTGTTAATTATTTCTTTTTATCCAAAAAATCTTTTACTATTTCTTGTGCTATAATGAATTCTTTACCATACCATCTTTCATAGTTTTCAGCAATTGGATATTTATGATAAACATCAGTAAAATCATCCCACCATAAATTTTGAGAATTAGGAAAAGTACTTACAATGCCTGAAAACAATTTTCCACTAAAGATATCATTAAAAACGTTATCCTCTATCACTCTTCCAAAGCATTTACTAGATAGTTTCACTTCTTCTATTGCTTTTATAAGTTTATAGAATGAAAAGATTTGTCGTCTACCTGTTCCCCCAACATGGGAACTCAAATGATAAATCCTAGGAAAGTATATGTATTTAAACTCATTTATCTGTAAAACTATACCTGTCTTACCTATATCTGATTTACTTCTAATAAAAAAAATTGTATTAGGATCTAATTTTTTTATCCGTTTTAAATAATCTAGTGGAAGGATCTCAGAAACCTCTAGACTTCCAAAAGGTGTCCAATTCCCATTTTTCAACCAATCAGCATTTACTCCGAAGTACTGGCAAAATCGATCCATAAATGCAAATGTTGGTTCCTCTACCCCATTAACATAATTATATAACTTTCCTGTTTTTTCAAGGCCCATTGTTTCAGCCATTAAACTAACTGTATACTTTTCATATGTATAACCCTGGTTCATCATATTTATAATATGATGAAATCTTTGTGATATTGTTTTTATTATTAGATTCTCAGTATTATAATTATCTAATTTAAGTGTATTGTTAATATTATCTATTATCTTATTCTCATCTGTAAATTGATTATTTTTATGATTTGAGCAACGGATTATTTTTTTAAACAAATCATAAAGGAAATTTCCGACTACCCCGCAAAAAATGTCATTAAAACCCACTTTTTCACTCCTTTATTATACAAAAAATAATATATAATGTATTTACAATTTAGCCATCTTCTTTCGTCTTTTATGTATAGTATTGCGTAACATGTGTAAAATTCTATTAAGGAGAATATATCATTAATAATATAATACACTAAAAATTTACTATTTCCTGCATAAAAAGAAAAAAACTACTCAAAAGAGCAGTTTTTAAAACTTTCTGTTATAATCAAGCTTCAACTTTCCATCTTCCCATCTAAAATCTAGACCCTCTTCTTTCTTTAATTTCCCTTCAACATGATATGCCATCTTTTTCTTTTCCTGATCACTAACCTTATACCCTGCATTTTCAAGTTCTTTTAGTACCTGTTCAATAAAATCATTGATAGTATTTAAATATTTATTGTTTGGTAATCGCAATAAGATACTATCTATAATATCATCTACCTCATCCAGGATAACTGCACTTTTTCTCAAGTAAGGATCAGTACAAGGAAAGAAGTGTTTCAAAATGAAAAATAAAATCGATAGCAATGGTAATGAAGTCAAAATAACATTACCCAATAAGCCCCAGTTAATATTCATCATCTCACCTCATTTCTATTAAATTTTAAAATACTTACTTATACCACAGAAAATAGCAGCAACAAGATCATCTCTATAATTATCATCACATAACAATTCTCTTTCTTCTGAGTTACTTAAAAAGCCACATTCAACTAACACAGCAGGCATGGTAGTATATCTTAAAACAAAAAGATCATTTCTACTTTTAATACCTCTATCAGTTCTTTTTAATTTATCTATTAAATTAAAAAGAATCTTTTCAGCTAAGTTCTCATCTTTAACACTTCCAGGAAAATATAATGTTTCTATGCTTTCTCTATCTTCCTGGTAATCTCTATATCATCCTTGCTAGGATTTGGAATACCCGATGGATGATTATGCCCAATTATAATAGCTGCTGCATTGGATAATATAGCTGTCTTAAAGGTTTCCCTGGGATGTGTCAAAGAAGAAGTTAAAGTACCAATACTAACAGTATGAATAGAATTCAACTGATTCTTGATATCCAGGCAGATAACAACAAACATTTCACGATCACTATCTCCTATGTACTTCCGTAAAACTTTAGCTGCATCAGCAGGTGACTTAAGCCTATCAACTCCATAATCCAATTCTCCCTCTCTAACTAACCTAATACTAACTTGCTTCATAAATAATCAGCTCCTTTTGATTTTGCTCAAAAAGAACTGATATCGTTAGCCCTGTCAAATGTCTTAGGGGGAGTTAAAAGAAAGAATCAACAAATTAAATTTATAAAAAAGAAATCTTTCTTTTCTACTCTCCCCCTTGGACTTTATCTTTTAGATGAAATTAACAGCAGGAGGAACGGCTGGTATGGAGGGAATGCTGTTTATTGAATCTTAAAGAAAAAGTGCGGTTTTTAACATTTGACATAGCGTAGGCTGGCCAATTCCTACAAAAAACAGGCTTCGCCTGTCTTATCAATAAAAGGAATTGGCCAGCCAGATAGTAGTATAATCAAAAGAGCGTAAAAAGGAGCCCTAGCATAAAACATAGTAAACTAGCTAACCTTTTCATGCGATTATATCCTGCTCACCATCATATTTTGATCATTATTCTTCAAATAACATAGTTATGTATATCAACATAATATGAATAAAAGGAGAGTGAAAAATGTTAAAAAAACAATTAATGAAATTTTTAAATAAAAGTCAGCCAGTTACTTTGACTCTTGAATCAGGCTGTTGTAATCTTACCGGTTATGTTTTAAATGTAAATGATGATCATGTGGTTTTATTAGCAAGTAATACAGATAATTCAATAACATGTAAAGATAAAATAATAAGTAAAGCCAAAAATTATTATAAAAGTATACCCTTAGTTTTTATTAAAAATCAGGGACAAATAGATTCTTCAGTAAATTTTTATGCTCAAAAAGGAAATAAAGGCATCTATTTTAACAAGAACAAGGCAATGTTTACTTTTATAAAAGCTTCAAAACAAATTAACAAGCATTTTAAAGATATAAATTCTATTTCTGATAGACTATCTTCACAAGCCACACAAAATGCTAGTAAAGTAACTCTTGCTTTGCATTTTCTTAATTCTAACCCACAGGTAGAAATAAAGGGGGACATTGAAGCTGAAGGTAAAGTAAATTATTTTATAGGCAATGACCCTTCTAAATGGCTCAGTCACCTTTCCACCTATGAAAAGGTAAGATATCAGGAGTTATGGTCAGGAATCGATTTATGTTTTCAAGATTTGAATGGTGAATTAAAATATGAATTTTTGCTAAAGCCAGGTGCTAATGTAAATGATATTCGTCTAAAATATGAAGGTGCAAAAAAATTAAGTCTTGATGAAAAAGGAAACCTTATTATCAAACATGAACTGGCTGTACTAAAAGATTCTAAACCAATATCTTATCAAATAATAAATGGTGAAAAGAAACTAATAAAATGCTCCTATAGGCTTTTTTCTGAAAAAAATTCTAATGCTTATTGTTTTTCAATTGAAGACGAATATGATTCCTCTTTACCTTTAATTATTGATCCTGGACTAGACTATTCAACCTACCTTGGAGGCAGTTTTACTGATCTTGGATATGGAATTGCTGTAGATAACTCAGAAAGTGCTTATGTAACAGGGTTTACCGGTTCAAGTAATTTTCCGACAACAGAAGGAGCTTATGGTCCTAATGTTGGTGGTAGTGTTTTTATAAGCAAAATCTCTCCCGATGGTAGCAGTCTGGAATATTCCACCTATCTGGGAGGGAATGGTTCAGAAGAAGGACTGGAAATTGCTGTAGATAACTTAGGAAGCGCTTATGTAACGGGGCTTACCTATTCTACAAATTTCCCAACAACAGCTGGAGCCTTCGATACTTCCTATAATGGGAGTAGTGATGCTTTTGTGACCAAGATTTCTCCTGATGGTAGTAACCTGGATTATTCCACTTACCTTGGAGGGAGTGGACAGGATTATGGATATGGAATTGCTGTAGATGACTCAGGAAGTGCCTATGTAACAGGGTTTACAGTATCTATTGATTTCCCGACAACAGCTGGATCCTTTGACACTTCCTATAATGGTTCTTTCGATGCTTTTGTAACAAAGATTTCTCCTGATGGTAGCAGCCTGGAATATTCCACTTATCTGGGAGAGAGTAATCGAGATTATGGACTTGGAATTAGCGTAGACAACTTAGGAAGTGCCTATATAACAGGGTTTACCTATTCTACAAATTTCCCGACAACAGCCGGAGCTTTTGATACTACCTTTAACGGTTCTTTTGATGCTTTTGTGACAAAACTTTCTCCTGATGGAAGCAGTCTAGATTATTCCACCTATTTGGTGGGAATTGCTCCAGATCAAGGATGGAGAATTGCCGTAGATAAATCAGGAAGTGCTTATGTAACAGGGTATACCCGATCTACTGATTTTCCAACAACAGCTGATGCCTTTGATACTTCCTTTAATGGGGATTATGATGCTTTTGTAAGCAAGATATCTCCTAGTGGTAGCAAGCTTGAATATTCTACCTATTTGGGAGGAAGTAATTACGATGAAGGATTTGGAATTGCCGTGGATAGCTCAGGAAGCGCTTATATAACAGGGTATACTCGATCATCTGATTTCCCAACAACAGCCGAAGCATTTGATAATACTATTAATGGGGATTATGATGCTTTTGTAAGCAAGATATCTCCTAGTGGTAGCAGCTTGGATTATTCCACCTATCTGGGAGGGAGTGAATCAGATCAAGGATCTGGTATAGCAGTAGATAACTCAGGAAATGCTTATGTAACAGGAAATACTTTTTCTTCAAACTTTCCAACAACAGCAGGAGCTTTTGACACTGATTATAATGATTTGGGGGATGTTTTTGTGACCAAGTTTAATAAAATAGCAGCAGTAACTCCAACAATTTATAGGAAGTATTATATTCGCCTGGATTGTATAACTTCTATACACTTTCCAGGAGTAGAAAGCTGATGATAAGAATGGCACATAATATTCTGCACGCAGAACCCCTTGGGGGTGGTACCCGGAATGCCTTACTCGGGGAGGAAGGATTGGAGGGTACTGCAAAGAATGCTTACAGGCTTTTTGGAGGATTTACTGGTCATAATAAGGCATAAAAAAAGCAGCCAGTGACTCCGGAAGAAAGGCTACCTCATTGAAAAAACTTATTTACTTACTGAAAGATTTACTGGTACCATAGTAGATAAAAAATTAGTACAGCCAGTTAATCTGTATGGGAACCTGGCTGATTATATATTCACCTTTAAAGAATATTTCAAATATAGTTTAAAAATCGATAACTTCCCAAAACGAATCTTTGGGTTCACCATTTACATCAAATAAGAATGGCCATTCCTTTCTTCCCTCTACAGGGAAGTTATCTAACCATGTAGAAGTATCTGCAACACCCCAGAAGGTTACATTTGTAATAACACTACTATATTCTCTAAACAATTCAAAAATTTCTTTATACCTATCTCTCTGCATATTTAACATGCGCCGAGTAGGTTCTTCTAACTTCCTGTTATCTCCCCATTCAAACATAGAAATATCAAGTTCGGTAATCTGAATTTCTAATCCAAGAGAAGAATACATATCAATCGCAGTTCTGATACGAAAAATTGAAGGTCCATGAATATTCCAATGACCTTGCAAGCCCATTCCATGAATTGGAACTCCATCTTCTATTAAGCTTTCTAACATTTCAATGATTGTATCTCTTTTTCCTGGGTCGGTTGCATTATAATCATTATAAAATAATTTTGCATCCGGGTCTGCTGCATGAGCAAATTCAAAAGCTTTAGCAATATATTCTTCACCAATAATAGTTAACCAGGGACTGTCTCTATATGTTCCGCCATCAATAGCCTCATTAACAACATCCCAAGCATAAACTATTCCTTTATATTTTCCAACAACTTCATTAATATGATTTTCCATCCTACCAATAACCATTTGACGTTCTTCTTCAGTAATTTCTTCTTTTTGATCTATTCTATTTCCATTTTCATCTTCAAAAAACCAGCTAGGTGTCTGATTATGCCAGACAAGAGTATGTCCTCTTACTTTCATATCATTTTCTACCGCAAAATCCACAATATAATCAGCGCTCCCAAAATTAAAATCTCCTTCCCGAGATTGTAAGGCATCTGGTTTCATCTGATTTGTAGCAGTAAGGCTGTTAAAATGCTTTAGAATTAAATCTTTTTTGGAATCTATTCTGCCAGGATGAACTCCTGCTCCTATAGTAAAATATTCACTAAACACCTCATATAAAGAGGGTATCTCTCTTTCATCAATTACCTCATCAGCCAAAATATTGTTAGTAAATACTAGTAAAGATACTAATAAATTTTCAGAATGAGATTTAATACTGGCTTCTTTAAGTTCTCCGTCTTCCCACTCAATATCAACTTCAAATCCACCTCTAGCCCGCAGTCCTTTAACATAACCCGTAGTCCAGGCTGCTGGTATAGCTGGTAACAGATGGATTCCATCTTCGTGACTTTGCAGTAACATCTCAGCAATGCCAGCTGTACAAGCAAAATTACCATCAATTTGATATCTTGGGTATTTGCCAAATAAGTTTTTATGTGTAGACTTCCTTAACAACAACATAATATTTTCATAGGCAGATTCTCCATCCTGTAATCTGGCCCAGAGGTTAATAACCCAGGAACGGCTCCAGCCAGTAGGCCTAGATGTCAGATAGAACAGTTGTGAATTCCTTTATCTTAAAATTTAATGAAGAAAAATTTTATCCTAATATATCTGCCTATATCTTTATATAAAATTATTATCTATTATGCTCTTTAGCATATTGTCCTGGTGTTATTCCTGCAACTTTACGAAATGTTCTGATGAAATTAGAATAATTATTAAAACCAGACAGGCAAGCTGCTTCGGATACACTCTTTCCTGAAGTTAACAATTCCTCTGCATGAGCCACTCTACGTTCTACAATGTATGACCTTATTGTCAAACCTGTATGTTTCTTAAACTTTCTACTTATATGTGTACCACTCAAATAAAACTTTTCACTGATATCATCTAATCTGATATCATCCTGTATGTTTTCTTCAATATATTTCATTACATTTTTGACTAAATCTGGCATAACATTATTTGAAATATAATTAGATTTTGAGATTTGATTAGATTTTATATATGCCTTGTTAGTTAATAAGAGTAATTGTTCTACACATGACCTAATCAATATATCATCACCAAATCTATTTTCTTTTTCAGCTTCAATTAAACAATCAGCTAATTTAACAAAATCCAGACATTCAGCAGGCGATAGTCTTATCAAATTATTTTCACCAGCATTCCTCATATTAAAACATGTAGCTAAATTTGTTCTTTCACTAGATAATTTATTAATATAAGTTTCAGATATATATATAGAAATACGCTCATAGAGGTTCTTATCCAGAGGAACTGCTCTATGCATTTCCTTTTTGTTTAATATCACTAGATCACCTTTCTCTAAGTTATAACAGTGATCTTCTATATAATAGAGAATATTACCTTTTAAGAATAAATATATTTCATATCCATTATGTCTATGATAAGGTACCATTTCATAAGGTACCTCTTTTAAGTGTGTTCCATGGATTTCTTTTTCCAAAGGATCAAATCTGCTATTATTATTTTCCACTTTTTAGACCACCTCTGCTAAGATTTATTCAACGCCTCCCAAATGCCATTCAAATATGTAGCACCTAATGCTCTATCATAAAGTCCATAACCAGGACGCCCTTCTTCACCCCAAATCATTCTACCATGATCTGGTCTTAGAGGGCCATCAAAACCAACTTCATGATATGCCTTTAATATTTCAAATATATCTAATGAACCAGCAGAACTTAAATGAGCGCTTTCTTCGAAACTCTTTTCTCCAGTTATTTTTATATTCCTAATATGAGCGAAATGGATACGTTCTTTAGCTCCAAAATATCTAACTAATTTAGGAATATCATTATCTGGATTTACACCAAGAGATCCAGTACAAAGAGCAAGTCCATTATTTGGACTATCGTATAGATTTAAAAGCCTCTCCAAGTTTTCTTTATTAGTTATTATCCTGGGCAAACCAAAAATAGACCAGGGTGGATCATCGGGATGAATTGCCATCTTAATATCAAACTCTTCAGCTACAGGTATAACTTTTTCCAGAAAATATTTTAGGTTTTCCCATAGCTTTTCTTCATCTAAGTCATGATACTTTTCCATTAAATCATTTAAGTCATCTTTAGTGTAACTGCTATCCCAACCAGGAAGCTCAAGTTCACCACTAAGAGGATCTATCTTCTGGACATTTTCTTCAGTATATATTAATGCATTTGATCCATCAGGCAATTCATATTCCAGTTCTGATCTTGTCCAATCAAAAACAGGCATGAAGTTATAGCAAACCACTTTTATACCAGCTTTTCCTAGATTCCTCAAAGTTTGTTGATAATTTGCTATATACATGTCTTTACTATCAAGTCCCAATTTTATATCTTCATGTACTGGTACACTCTCAATAACAGTTAGCTCAAGTCCATTTCCTTCAACAGTTTCCTTAAGCTTATTAATCCTCCCAATGGGCCATGTTTCTCCCACAGGGATATCATAAATTGCCGAAACAATTCCATGCATACCTGGTATTTGTTTTATTTGCTCAAGGCTTACTGAATCATCATCGCCATACCATCTAAAAGTCATTTTCATAAATTTTCCACATCCTTTCACTATCAGTTAAGTTTAATCACTAATAGTGATTAGTTAAACATGAACTTAAAAATAGATAAATTAAATTATTAGATAAAGCAAATACCATATCTTAATAAGTCCCTGATACATCAAGAGTCTTATTGCCAGCAAACTTCTTTTCAAACTTGGAGTTTTTAATTCTTTCCTGAAGTTTTTCATAGAATAAGTCTTCATCAATAGGCAACTCAACCCAATCATCATTCCAGCTAGAAAGATACATAGCATTAGAAATCATTAAACCCTTAATTCCCTCAACTCCAGGTGCAAGTAGCTCAGTACCATTCAAAATAGAATCAACCCAGTCATTCATAATACCAAGATGAGCAGTTTCCTTACCTTGAACAGGCACATCACATTTCCAGCTTTCAGGCTGACCAAAGCCACCAGTAAAATTCTTATTAAATTCTCTTTCAGAAGTACGTAAGCGCCAGAAAGTTAATTTATTATCTTCTATTACTATCTTGCCCCTATCCCCTGTAACCTCCAGTCGATTAGTTCCAGGTGCATCAGCAGTAGAAGTTATATAAACACCTGTTGCTCCATTCTCATACTCAACATATGCTGTAACATCATCTTCAACTTCAATATCGTGATATTTTCCAAAATGGCAAAAAGCACGAACACGCACTGGCATTCCACATGTCCACTGCCAGAGATCAAGATTATGAGGATTTTGATTAAGCAAAGTTCCACCACCCTCACCTTCCCATGTTGCTCTCCAACCACCTGAATCAAAATAGCTTTGAGGTCGGTACCAATTTGTAATGATCCAGTTTGTCCTTTTGATTTCACCAAGTTCTCCTGATTCTATCAGATCTTTGAGCTTTTGAAAAAGAGGATTAGTACGTTGATTGTACATTATACAGAAAACCTTATCACTTTTTTCTGCTGCCTCATTCATTTTTCGAACCTGCTTAGTATATACACCAGCTGGCTTTTCCACCAATACATGCAGATCATTTTCAAAAGCTCTTATCGCTAATGATGGGTGATCATAATGAGGAGTTGCAATAATGACTGCATCTAGTTGATTATCAGCAAAAAAGGCATCATGATTATCATAACTTTTTACATTATTGCCCAATTCATTTTTTGCCCACTCTAGTCTAGCAGGATTAATGTCACAAACGGCATGCAACTCCCCACCAGCAACTTTTCCAGCAAGTATATTTTTGGCATGACTACTACCCATATTTCCTATACCAATTATTCCTATCTTTACCTTATCCATTTTTCATTCCTCCTCATTTAAATTTCGTTAATACATTTCAAACCTTTATATCTCTGCCTTAATTTCTTCAACTAATTTCATGATACGTTTACCATATTCAAGATAAACATTGTATTTATATTCATCGGGAGTTTGTGTTTTGTCTGCTTTTTCATGATAGACACTCCCCATGTGTGGCTCAATAGAAATACCACCATCATATCCGTTTGACAACATGTCCTTTAAAACTTCTCTAACATATCCATCTCCTTCAGCAGGAAAGGTAAATCTTGTCTTTTCTTCATCTTTCAGAAATATTCCATCTTTTATATGAATATATTCTATCTTATCCTTTAGGTGTTGATATGCTTCCCAACTACTCTGTTTATTATAAGGAGTTGGGCCCATTCGATTGTCAGAGAATACAGGATTACCTGTATCAAATACAACTTTAAAATATGAAGAGTCTATTATCGTAAGTAATTTATCCATATGTTGATAAGATTGAGAATAGTAATTCATACAATTTTCATGTAGATAGATTATTCCAGCATCTTCACATAAAGCTACTAAAGCCTTCAGTTTTTCAATAATCTTATTCTCAAGTTCTGGACTATCTTCCTCTGGAATACTAAAGCTCATGCCCCTGATCATCTTTGTACCCAATTTCTTCATCCGTGGTATAGCTCTTTTTAGTTCCTCAATACTCTTTTTAAAGTCTTCTTCACTACCTGGTTTTTTACCCCAATTTGCTACAGCACTACCGAAACAATTAATTTCAATATTTGATTCCTGCAACTTATGATAGACCTCGTCAAACTTCTCATCTGAAATATCAGTAATATTTACCCCATCAATACTTCTAGCTTCAATGTTTTTCCATCCTAATTTCTTTGTTACTTCTATCTGTTTGATAATATTTCCGCTTACTTCATCAGCAAAACCAGTAAAATACATATCCTTTCCTCCCTATCTTAATAATTCCCTTTAATATGATAATTTAATTATTATTTTCCACTTTTTAGACCACCTCTGCTAAGGTTTATTCATCATTTATCTTCAATAAACTCATAACTTTATGATAGTCATAGCCTCTATCACTTAAGATTTCAGCTTCACATAATTCAAAATAAAGTACTGCATTTCGTTTTAATTCTATAGAAATAGACAAACTACCATTAATACTTTTTAACCTATCTGTAGATATTAACGGTTTTGCAGAATCTCTTAAAAGTTCTAACTGAGTTTCTACAGGATTTGACGGTTCTCCGAGATCATGCCAGACTTTTAATGGATTACAGCAGCTTTCATCTACAGTTTTTTTAATTAGACTATATTCCTTATTTTCTGTTGGAAACTCACATTTAATTTGAAGAGTTTCATCTGAATTTTCATAGTTAAGATTCCAGGCAACTCCACAGTATCCACCATCTTGTTTTTGTACAACAACCATCTCTTCATTTTTAAAAACACATTTACCCTGCAGCTCCTTAAAGAACTTAAAGGTCCAAAATGTCGGTTTAGGTATCAGACCATTTGCTACAAGTCCAAACCCACCATGGAAAGGTGTATAAGGAACCCCCTGTTCTTCAAACACATCACCAAAAGTCCAGTAAGAATAAGACTCATTATCTTCACCAAGTTTGTATTTTCATACTCATTGTAAATCACCATATCATCACAGAACAATCCATGTCCACGAATATGAGAAAATCCAATTTCATCCTGAACAAACTTAAGTTGGTCCTGATATTCTTTGTGTAATGCCAATCCCATACGCCCTGTTCCGATACAATAACTTACATTGTTATGAAAAGGTATTTCTACATTTGAATCTATCTCATAAGATTTAACCATTATAGCTCATCCTCATATATAAGTTTTTCTCTTACATCATCTAATGCTATTTCTGTACTGCAATCCTCAAAAATAACATTTTCAGCATGTCTGATATAATATGCTGAAGCTGGTAGCATTCCAAAACAATTGGACTCTGGATATTGTTTTCCAAACTCATCTGGTCTCTTTGGTATCTCCCTGGCTCCTCCAAGAAATATAGTATTTACATTTTCAAAATGAATATTTCGAATTGGATAAACTTACCCATCCTTTTTAAAGCCTCCCAGATATGATCCATAATTTCTCCTTAGATTATTTACTTCTATATCTTTAAAATTAATATTTTCTATTGAACCAATACGATGTTCGCCCCAGTCAGGAACACGTCCTTTATCTCCAATTAAGATAAAGAAAGCACTCTCAACATTATCAATTATAATATTCTCAAAAAATAGGTTCTTTATTGTTCCACCGTCTACAGATTGAATATTTATACCGCAGGTTCTTGTATCTTTTACAATGCAATCTGCAACAGTACAGTTAGTAAATCCTCCATAACTGTAGGTCCCAAACTTAATTCCATTTGCCATCGTGCTAATTATCATACAGTTTCTTACAAGTACATTATCACATCCACTTTCATTTCCACTTTTAAAGCAAATAGTATCATCATCTGACTTTAAATTACAGTTTTGTATCAGTACATCAAAACAATCACATATATCTATGGCATCTCTATTAGGATACCAACAGGAATCCATATTTATATCTCGAATGTACAGATTATCACATTCCACTACTGGAATTGTCCACATCCCGGCATCAATAACATATAAATCGCAGATTTTAGCATCGTCACAGCCTACTAGCAAAATCCCAGAAGGTCTGTAACTTTCAGAACCATATTCTCCTTCGAAATCTCCACTACCATCTATAGTCCCACCGCCTATTATTTTTACATTTTTCTTTCCGTCGGCATAAATAAGGGATTTCTGTGGTCCCTGTACTAGCATGTTCCAGTTGGGATTATCTTTACTAACTTGTGTGGGATAGGCTTCAATATCAAGCACGCCCTTCAATACAGCATCTGTTTCTATATAAAAAGTGATATTTTCTTTTAATTCTATTGTTCCGGATAAATATATACCATCTTGTAAATATATTACCCCTCCACCTTTATCAGCACATTTATCAATTAGTTCCTGTAATTCTTTTGTTACAACAGTTTTTCCATCTGCTGTCACTCCATGCTCTTTAACATCCCATATTTCATTACCTGCAGCAGCATCAGACACTGACTGAATTGGATTTTTGTATATATTAATTCTTTTAGAATATATTATTCCACCAACACTCCCCATAGATAATGAAGAAAGTGAGTCTGCTTGAAACATTAATTTAGCATTCCAGAGCTGTCTCTCACCATCTATATAAAGGCTGTAAGTATCTGTATTTGTATTAATAGTTATATAAACAGAATACCAGTCATCACTGTTATAATGAGATAATTTACACTTTTTATTTCCATCATATGAATAGAAATAAGCCCCTTCTGTATTTATTTCAAGCAACTTTTTGCCTTTCTGTGAATACAATGTAGCTATGTTTACACCAGTATTATGTATATCCATTTTTACTAATACTGAAACCACAACTTTCCCTGTTAAAGGGTCGAATTCCCATTGTTTTGTATTTCCTGCTCCTTCAATCTTAAAATTTTCATTGTCCTCTATAGAGTAATTTATATCTGAAAGCTGTGTAACTTTCATGCGTTCAGCACTTTCACATCTTCTTTTTTTATGATCCATGTTATCCCACCTACCTCTTATATACTATTTTATCATAGTTTAACGCAAGTTTCTTTGCGTCAATTGTGTATTTTGTTGCACGAACCGACTTCGATGCATAACAAGCCATTAAAAAGCAAGTAGTAATAATCTTTAATTATCCCTACTTGCTATAAAAGAAGACTATATTATTTTTTTAAACTATAATGATAACTATATCCCCTTATCAAAAAGCTATATTTGTATTATAGAATAATATTCTGTTCGTAAGTCATGCTTAGAAATCATTCTATTTACATCTAAAAATATGGAGAGAAATTAACAATATACAAGTAATTTCAATAGAATTAGCTGGGACAGTTTGTTTTTAATGTTGATTCTCATAGTCTATTAGTCTGGAATGGCTATAATTGGGTTGATCAGTCTTCAGGTATGTTTGATTATGTGCAGGCAAGTGAAGATATTGCAGCTGGCAAGGTTGTTTACATAAATAAAGATGGTCGGATTTATTGTGCTAATAATAATCTTCCTAAGGATTATTATTTAAGGGTGCTAGGGATAGCTGTTAGTAAGATAAAAGCTGGTGAGGTCTATTATTTAGGCTTAAATGGTGATCTTACTGATAAGGAACCAAAGAATAAGCTGAATATCTCTGTTGGGGTGGCTTTTAGTTTTGATTCTTTGTCCATCAGGATTGTTGGGGTTTATTTTTTTTATGATTTTAACTATAGCTGTGTTTTACTCCCATATTGTTGTACACTCATTTCAATCTATTATACCTACAACAATATTATAAACATTTTTTGCTATTTGAAATGCTTCTTTACTTTCACTAATATCAAAGTCTTCATAATCACCAGGATATCGAGCATTGACCGCAAAATCATTTAGCATATCAGCATTTTCACGTATTTCCCTGGAAGTTTCTGAAACAATTTGACCTTCACATAAATTAAGAAGATAATGAATGTCATGACTTCTTTTGAAATCACTTTGATTAAAAGTTAGTATTGCTTTCAAGCATTTTTCTACACATTGTTGGCTGTGGAATCCTATTGAAGCAGTTAAGAATTCAAGTCTTTCTTTCGGTGAATCTAATAAAGTTTCACTAGTTATTAAATCTTCTTTAGCTTTTTTTAGCCAGCTTTTGCTAATCTCTATTGTTTCTTTATTTTTCATAGATTAGTTCACCTTCCTGCTTAATTCTATAGGGAAGAGTCCCTATTATATTTTTATGTTTTTCCATTTTTTCTTGCGAATACACAATTATATCCATAGGAATTAATCTATCCTTTAACAAGCTACTAATCTTTCTTTGTATTTTTCTTAAGGAATCATTACTATTTACAACAAAAAATAAATCAATGTCACTATCACTGTCATAGTTGTTTGTGGCATATGAACCAAATAAATATATTTTTTCTGGAGAAACTTCAGGGACTACTTTATTTGTAATATCCTTTAGATATTTATTAATTTCTAATTTATTATTAATTTTTTCCATTTGATGTTCCTCCTGTTCATCTTTTTCTTTTTCTATGATTTCAACTATAATTATATATTATATTCGCTTTAAATAAAAGTAATTATTTGAAATAAACAATTACATCGCTAAAGATAATGTGAAAATGATAATTACATACTTCTTATCTCCTTCGTAATTTGATTTCTCCTATCACTTGATAATTTTTTCTTTTATATTATTACTCCTTTTTATTACATTTGCTACAGCCAGAAGTTTCTTTAACAGCCAGTTCCTCTATAGCTCCTGCTATCTCACGCAATTTTTCTCTTTTCACCATATAATGTACAAAATAACCCTTCTTTTCTCCAAGAACAAGATCAGCTTCCCTTAATATTTTCAAGTGTTGGGAAACAGCAGATTCAGATATATTTAAATCTTTAGCCAGGGCTTTAACACAATAATTTTTCACTAAAAGATTTTTTATAATCTCTAATCGTGTTTCATCTGCTATAGCTTTTATTTTTATAATAAAGTCATCCATATTATCACCCTGAGCTTTCATTAAAGTATAAAGAAATTGTATCATAAAATTGAGAATAAATAAACTAAACTGTATTTTAATACATATCTACACTTCAGAAACCTCACCAAATAATTTACTATATCCATAAATAGCAGATAAAAACTTTAGACAATCCACTTTTGTTTGATATTTTTTATACTAAATAAAAATAATCCTACTGAAAAAATAAGTAATATAAGAATACTTAACCATATATTAAAAACATTGTCACCGTTAATTGCGTATTTCAAAATGTCTGCTCCATAAGTCAAAGGAAGAAAATATGCCAGAGGTCTAATTAGCAAAGGTAAATCTGCTAGTGGTATAAATAAACCACATAAAAATATCATTGGAAACCTAAAAAAGTTAGAAAAAGTTTGAGCTTCAAAAACTTCTTTTACTGAAACAGCAATAAAAAGTCCTAAAAAAGTTGAGGTAATAGAAATCAATAAAACAGCTGATATTGTAGGTAAAAAACGAATAGCTATTATATCAGTTAGAAAAAGAGCTAGAAGCATTGGAACAAGGGCATTAAAAACACCAAAAATTATAGCACCACTGCTTTTAGCAAACATCAGCAAATTCAAGTCTATAGGAGCCAGCAATAATCGTTCAAAGGATTCCTGTTTTTTTTCAAATGTAATGGTTACTGCTAACATAGAAGTTGTTCCAAAAAGAATTGATAAGGAAATTAGTCCTGGCAAAATAGCCGGTATATCTACTGGAGTCTGATTTCTTAAAAAGAACATCAAAGTCCATGCCAGAGGAAATATCAAACCCCAGCTAATATTTGGTGGTTTTAAATAATATGTTTTCATATCTTTTAGTAAAATACTTTTAAAAGCTATCCATTCTTTCATCCTACTTTGCCTCCTTTTTTACTGCTTTCATTTTTCATTTCTGCTAATCCTATACCTGTTATATCAACAAAAATATCTTCCAGAGATGGTTTGATTAGTTTTGCCTCATAAACCTCAAATTTTAAATCATTAAAAATATCAATAAATACTTTTAACTTAGAAATTCCAGGCGTATGTATCCGTATTTTATTTTCAAGAAAAGATACTTTATAATTAGCTAATTTATTTATAATAGCATCTTTAATAATTTTTTTCTCAAGCTCTCTAGTTCTATTAACTGTAAATTCAATTATATTATCTTTCTGAGCATTATTAATTAAAATCTCAGTATGATCAATATGCTTTATTTTACCTGCTACAATAAAGGCTATCCGATCACAAAGCCTTTCTGCTTCTTCTATATAATGAGTGGTAAGAAAGATAGTAGTTCCATTGCTATTCAAATCAAGAATCAATTTGCGAATCTGCCTTGCACTGGCTACATCAATTCCTGTAGTAGGTTCATCAAGAAATAGAATATCTGGTTTATGTATAATACCGGCAGCTATAGTTAATTTCCTCTTCATTCCCTTAGAATATGCTGAAAATGGCAGTCTCCCAAATTTAAGTAGGTCAAATTTTTCTAATAAATCCCTGGCTCTTTTTTCTCTTTCTGCTTTTCTTAATCCATAAAGTGAAGCCGCAAAACTTAAATTTTCAAAACCATTTAACTCAGGATAGAGATTACTTTCACTTGCTACCACTCCAATATATTTCTGAGCCTTTCTTATATCCTTCTTACAATCAATTTTATTAATTTTCACCTCTCCTGAAGTAATTTTAGCTAGACCTGTTAAGATATTGATAGTAGTAGTTTTACCGGCTCCATTAGGGCCTAAAAAACCGAAAATTTCTCCTTTATCTATCTGAAAATTTATTTTATCTACAGCTGTAAATTCACCATATTTTTTTGATAAATTTATAACTTCTATTATTTTCATATAATTTTCCGGGTGTTCACATTTCTTTTCTGACATTATAATATACCCCCTTCTTTATGTTTTGCTTATTTAATTAAGTAAATACTTATTTAAATTATATCATTCTAGCATAATTTGTCAAGAAGAAGGTATTTGACTAATAGTCTTCTTTATTATCTTATATCACTAATATCAACAGTATCCTTTCCTAATTTGTCATCACCTAAATCAAAATAAAGATTTTTACTAATAGGGTTATAAATAGTTAAAAAGAAATCTTCAAGTTTTGAAATATTGATTGTTTTTATTGAATTAATTTGGGTGGAAGGCCGAAGGAGTGTAAGCGAAAATATTTTGTTATATATGAAGTACGATTATTACCCAACCCTTTTTGCTAAAAAGATATCTGGTTTACCAATTCCATTTGCGTCAGGTAAAACACCAACTACCTTATATCCTATCTTTTGATAAAACTCAAATGGATGATGATTATTGTTTTTTTCTATGTTTCTTAATTTATTATACAAATCATCATAAAGATTAACATTGGATAATGATGTACTACCATCCTCATCATCACTACCTAGCCATATTGTCACGCCACCTTTTTCTTTTACTTTTTTCAAATGCATTTACTAATAGAGTACCTATACCATTTTTTCTAAATTTTTTATGTACAACTAATGGATGTAATTCCATGCATTTCCATTGTATTTTTGAATCCCACCAACCCAACCAATAAGGATATCCTCTTCATTGATTACAGCTAAACTTATTCTATCTTTCCCAAATGATTCTTTTATATCATCCAGCCATTTTCCTGGTTTGCTCTCACCAAAAGCTTCAATAAGTACATTCTCTATATCATTAATATATTCATTATGATGAGGTTTTAAATTAATTACTTTTATAATTGCTCACTTAGACTTGATAGTAACAACTTACATATTCTACAGTCTAGTCGTATTTCACATAAGGTCCCGTAGTTTACGAAGTTGATGAACCTTAGCGCGACTGCGCTTGGTGAATGAATTTGGGCGGAACGTAGTGTAGCCGTAAACATTGCTGTTACACGAAGTACCGGTCACCTTCACTTAAGTCTTTTCCACTTTGCATTTCTACCTTTTCCTAAAACTTCTATGACTTCTTCATCTTTTAGTTTGCTAAAAACCCTGTTAATTGTAGATTCAGAAACATCCGGACAAGCATTTCTTATATCTTCTTTTGTAAAAGTTCCTAATACGCTTTTGATAGCTTGTTCAACACTGAAACTTTTGTTTCCTCTACTGTTTTTTATTAATCCAACTCTTTCTTCAAATTCTTTATAGGCTGCTAATAAAGTCCCCAAAAAATAATCTAACCAAATAAAAACGTTATGATTACCTGTATGCCAACCTATAGAAGACTTATTTAATGTCTCATAGTAACTTGATTTACTTTCTTCAATTATTTTTTCTAGACTAATATATCTTCCAACTATATAATCATATTTATATAATAATAATAAAGTAAGTAATCTTGACATCCTACCGTTTCCGTCATTAAATGGATGTACACATAAAAAATCCAAAATAAAACTTCCTATTAAAATCAATGGCTCAATTTTCTCTTCTTTCATTTCTTCACTTAAAAAATCACATAATTCTAACATATATGAAGGGGTTTCTGCTGCAGCTACTAGTTTAAATCTAACATACTTTTCGCCACTGGGTAATATTTCTCCAATTAAATTATCTTGATTTTTATACCTTCCACCAAACAGTATGAATAGAATTCAACTGATTCTTGATATCCAGGCAGATAACAACAAACATTTCACGATCACTATCTCCTATGTACTTCCGTAAAACTTTAGCTGCATCAGCAGGTGACTTAAGCCTATCAACTCCATAATCCAATTCTCCCTCTCTAACTAACCTAATACTAACTTGCTTCATAAATAATCAGCTCCTTTTGATTTTGCTCAAAAAGAACTGATATCGTTAGCCCTGTCAAATGTCTTAGGGGGAGTTAAAAGAAAGAATCAACAAATTAAATTTATAAAAAAGAAATCTTTCTTTTCTACTCTCCCCCTTGGACTTTATCTTTTAGATGAAATTAACAGCAGGAGGAACGGCTGGTATGGAGGGAATGCTGTTTATTGAATCTTAAAGAAAAAGTGCGGTTTTTAACATTTGACATAGCGTAGGCTGGCCAATTCCTACAAAAAACAGGCTTCGCCTGTCTTATCAATAAAAGGAATTGGCCAGCCAGATAGCAGTATAATCAAAAGAGCGTAAAAAGGAGCCCTAGCATAAAACAGAGTAAACTAGCTAGTCTCTTTATATAACATTCTTTTTGTTTCTTTTTCCTTAGGCATAAGAAAATGAAAGAGAGCCCCTGGGGGCAGATGAGTTGTTTAAGCAGTTAGTTCCAACCAATTAAGAAAATAAGTAAAAGCTGGCTTAATAAGAAGATTTAAAGACAGATACTTCTTGCCTATAACTCGAACGCTAAAACAGCTTCTAAATATAAGTATTAATAATAGTATAAATAAATATTTCTTACGGTAATTGTTGTTATTTTTAAGAAATATAAACTATAAATTCGTACTACTGTATATATACTATAATTTAAATATATAATGTGTGAAAGCAGATAAGTTACAATTTCACATTCCCCTATATCTGCTTTGTCCTTGTAAAGTATTATAAAAAGAAATAAACCTGCAATGAATTATCAATAAATAATTTCAGGAAGTTTAAAGTAAAACAATAGATATACTTTGATACAGATTGATAGTGACACTATAGTAAAATAATGTGTAACTGAATGTACTGTCACGGTACTTTTTTACTCTTAAGTCTTATTAATGATTCTCTACGGTCTTTAAACCAGACACGATGATAATCTTCTTCAATTAAATTATTCATTAACATATTAATTAAGTCTTGATATAAATCCGACTTAGGTTCAATCATCTTAAGTAATTTTTTATAATCCGCCATAGCTAAGGTCTCAATCATATAATTATAATAAAAAAAGTTTACTGTTCCAACAAGAGGTGTTATTAAACCGGGAATATGTCCAGTAATATAAGATATCAGAATATCAATTTTATACGGTTTATATCCCATCCTATTTATTATATCGCTGAAGAGTTCAGCATGTTTAACTTCCGTTTCAGCTGTTTTTAGTAGAACTCGGGATATATATTCATCCTCACTCTTTTTTGCCTGACTAAGATATAAATCTACCTGTCCAACTTCTAAAGAATAAAACCAGTTTAGCCATTTGATTAAAGTATTTTCATTCATAAGAGAACCTCCATTCTGTCATTGTTAGATATGGGGAACTTTATAATGATTGATGTGGTAATAAGCATGATATATAGTTATTAAATGATGGAATTAATTATGATTCTGATCTATACATAATATTATTATGTATCCAGCCTTTCAATTTACCATATTTCAAGTATTTATCAAAAATCTCCATCTCGTCCTGGAGAAGTTTCAAAAACAATTCCCGGATTTTGTCATTCCGTGTAGTTTCTACAACTGCTCTAATGTGCAAATCTACTGCGTTTTGTATAGCACTAAAAATAGATCTGTAAATGAATTTATCTTCTATCATCTCAGGGTCTGCAGTACCTTTCCTTGCTACAGGAGGTCTATCAGGTAAAGGAATTTCATATTGTTCAGATATATTTTCTAATTCTTTTATTTGTTTTTCCAGTATGACTAAACCTCCCTTTAAAATTTTCACAAATTCAATATCATTAGCAAAAGTCCAGAAGTATTGTGTCATATTCTTCTGGTCATATCTTAAGGTGATATGGGTGTCTAAATGGTTAGCTTCACTAACTGAAAGATTTTCATTATCATTACTTTTACTTGATTTATAGGTAGGTGCTATTTCAGTCCATCCCTTTATTTTGCCATATTTATAAAATGATTCAAAGATATTGAGATGTTTTATAAAAAAATCGATAAACATCTGTCTCAGATTATCATTTACAGTGCCACTTGTTATAGAATTGCTTAGGGCAAGTAGTTCTGTATACAAATCACGATAAATTCTTCTAAAGATTATCTCATCTGTAATTGAGTCTATTGCAGCTGTGAACTTTAATTTAGCAGGAGGTCTTGAGGGTAATTTAATATTATATTTCTTTGATTTATTTTCTAATATTTTTGTTTGTTTTTCAAATACCTCTTTATGATTTTTCGTTATGATATCCAGATCCTTATCATGAATGAAATTAATAAAGATTTGGTATGTCTCTATACTATTATACCTGACTCTTAAAGTATTCCAGATGTTATATGCTTCAGCAGCTGAAATTTTTTCTGTATTTGTCTGATTTTTTTTAAATATATTCACTGCTATATCCTCCAAACAGATATTATTTTTATTATAATTATTTATTCAAGTCATTAATTATACAATTATTACTATAATGCTTATAAAGTATCAAATTTGCGTAGTAACTCTGCAAAAAGTAAATCCCATACTACTGAAAGATTAAAATTGGAAACCAATGCTTTAAAAGTAATAATACTAAGTTTGCTTTTTATTTTAAAAAAACTAACTTCAAAGGATAAAGCAGATTGTATATTTAATAATCATGAAATATAAGAAGGGGGAACATGTGTCCATCCTTTTAATTTTCCGTATTTAGTCATTCTATGATATGTTTTCATTTCTTCCAAATAAAAATCATAAAAAATATTTCTTAAATTATCATTTCTCATTGAATTAATAATTGTTCTTATATGAAGATCCACAGCATCCTGTATCCCTTTATAAATAACTCTAAATATAAATTGATCAGAAAAAGTCTCAGGATCTATTTTGGTTTCATGGACAGCAGGTGGTTTTTCAGGTAAAACAACCTCAAACTTATTTGCTAACTCAACTAATAATTTTATTTGTTTATTTAAAATTTTTTTCCCCATTCCTATAATAATTTTAAATTCAGAATCATGAACAAATTCATCATATATTTTTGTCATTTGTAGTTGATCATATCTTAAATTAATATGATCCCAAAGATGAACAGCTTCATTAGTAGATACTTGTTCTTTATCAACTGCTTTATAGGTCTTATATGAAGGGGCAATATTGAGCCAGCTTTTTACCTTAGCTAATTTAATCGTTTCAATATAATCATCAATATGGCTATTTACATATTCGTTAAATTTAGTTCTTAATTCATCATTAAAAGTATTTGAAATCATCGCATGAGATAAGGAAAATATTTCAGCCAATAAATCATTATATAAAGATGTAAAAATATATTTATCTGTAATGGCATCAATTTGAGCAGAGACTTTAATGTTTTCCGCTGGTTCATTAGGCACTTGGACCTTATATTTTTTTGCCATTTGTTCTAGTTCTTCAGTTTGTTTGAAAAAATTACTGAGATGACTACTTATTAGTAATTCTAATTCGCGATCATGTACAAAATTAACAAAAAACTGCCGTATTAAGATACTATTATACCTTGCATTTAAAGTTCTCCAGATATTATAAGCTTCAATAGCAGAAATACCTTCCTGTTCTGTACTTTTTTTCAATATCGATAATGATGAATCTTTAAGTTTAGAAAAATCCACATATATTCCTCCTAAAAGAGCAGGCCAGTATAACTAGTTTGATTTACAACCATTTTTATATTTTTTCTCAAATTCTATATTTTATTCTATAATTCTCTGTTTTAAAACTAGTCCTCATTAATAATTATGTTTTTATTATGATATATTTTGATTCTATTATATTTTTAAACTAACCAGGATATAATACCTAATAAATAAAAAAATGATATTAAGGAAAGGCGATAATATGTTTGGAATAAATATAATTTATTTAGTTTTTGCCGCAAGTGTTGGAGCTGCAACTGTAATCCTCATACCTAGAGAAAACTATAAACACTTTTTTCTATATGGTCTTATATTCGGGGGTTTAGCAGATGCTTTTATAGTTGTTTTTTTAACTGAATTAAATCTAATACAATATAAAAATATGGGTGTATTTAATGTTTTTGATTATTTTTCTATTTGGACACCTCTTACATGGATGTTTGTTTTTATGATTTTCTTTTACTTTTTACCTGTAAGAAAATCATTTTTGATTCCTTATATTATAGCTTTTTCTGTACTAAACATTGCAACAGGAAGAGTTATGAGCCAATTAGGTTTGTTTGAGTTAATAGGTATCCAAAAATATCTTTCACCTTTTGTTTTTCTTTTATGGTATAGTATTTCTGCCTGGGCTTATCTGCATATTGAAAAGATATCTTTACAATAATAAAATTATAAAAACTTAAACTAGGCTCAATCAAGGAACTTCTTGTTACACTTAATAAATGAAATCGGAGATGTATTTTTATGAACTATAGAATATAAAATATTACTTATTAAATTAAAAATATAGTATTAAATGAAGCAAGCACTTATAATACAGATTTCTTAAACTGCAATAATATGGGAGCATTGTGTATTCATATTATCAGTGATATTTAATGTCAAATTAATTAATTTATCTACAGAAGAATAAAGTTCTCACTGAAAAACATCAAGCTTTATAACAAAAATCGAGATTCTACTGTTCAACTTCATTAAAGGAAATAGCTTACACCTAAAGTCTTACTTGTACTGCGGTTTTTGCAGTTCTAGTAAGACTACTTTCGTTCGGCTTTATAGCCCTAATTCATGAGCTTTAAAAAGCTATAGTGCTATAATAAATAACAACAGGTCGATGGGGGATTTATCCAGCGGCCGATAATCTTTAAGCTGAGGTCAGTGGATGGTCGTTTGTACTTAGCGCAGAACCCCTTGGGGGTGGTACCCGGAAGGCCTTACTCGGGGAGGAAGGATTGGAGGGTACTGCAAGAGGGGGATAAAATCAGATTACGATAGAGACTGTTGGAAGGCTGTCAGCGGGGAGCACGTTAGTGCAAGCGGACAGAATTCCAACCCTTCGATTTACTATGAAACCAGTCCTTATTCCCGGTAGCGATGTGGGAACACATCAAAAATGATGCGTCATTTTTGATGGTCCCAAGGGTTGTCCCCCGGGTTCCCTTCCCCCATTTTCAATGCAACCTTTTTGACCGGCTTGTTTGTGCCGGTCTGTCTGGAAAGGGGGTTGTTGGGATGGGGGTTTGGGGGAAGGGATATGGGGGAAAACCCGTCATCGTGGAGGGAATAAGGACGGACGATAGAACGCTTACAGGCTTTCTGGAGGATTTACTGGTCATTGAAGGCATAAAAAATAAGGCAGCCAGTGAGTCCGGAAGAAAGGCTACCTAATTGAATAAACTTATTTGCTTACTGAAAGATTTACTGGTACCATAGTAGATGAAAAATTAGTACATCCAGTTAATCTGTAAGGGAAGCTGGCTGATTATATCTAAATGGCTTTTATTTTCTAGACAGCTAAATATTTTTTAAAACTTATATAATACAAGCATTAGGAACAATATGGAATAGGTATTATTTATGAATAGCTGCTGCCTTCATATATTAGCACCAGATAGAATCAGCAAAATACCTAGTCTATTCTTAATTTATAAAGAATCATATAGTACCTTATTTAAACATAATGTCATGCTTTTCAGAACATATCCTTTTAAATTAATTAAAATATATTCAAAAATAATTCCTTTATAAACTTAATTTAATCAACCTGTTCTGAAAAAAGCTGAGTTCATAAATCTCCATCTTCAAACCAAACCAACCAGGATTTATCATTCCTAATACTTAGTTGTGGATATTTTTCAAACGCTTTTGAAGTAGCTTGTCTAAGTAATCTAACCGTCCAGAAAATCTTGTGATTACGATTTTCTAATTGTTGAAACAATTTTTCGCGATCAACACATAAAAATGATTGTGAGTCATACCATTTTTCTCCTGCTTCAAACCTAAATGCCTTGAGCTGTTTTTTGCCATTATAGTATTTATACCCATTCCCATCACATATGCCCAGCAATTCACGTATAATTCGTGAAGGTAGTTTATAATATATATCACCAAATTCAGTATAATTAGCTACACACTCTTCAACAGCCTTTTCAATTGTATATTCTACAAAATCACCATCTTTAATAGTAATATTATAAATTTTATTGTAACATTCATTTTTCCAACTCATCCAGCATATATCTTTAGGTGTTAGATAACATTGAGTCTCAGTAGATGAATGTAACTCTGCAGGATTTTTTAAATTATAGACTAGGGAATCTTTTCGATTTACTATATCTTTTTTTAAGTATTCAAAATCCTTACTTTTGATAATTGCTGAAGAAATCCACATATGTGATACTCCACCCAAATTATTAGATACAGAATTAGAACTATATAACGATACCCAACTCTTTTTCTCTCCTTGTATAATTTCATGGTTGAAATCACGAACATCAATCCATTTTTCAAAATTAGGAATAGGAGCATTTATTATCCACCGTTTTATGGCATCTTCCCCTTTATTTTTATTACTTAGTGGTGATAAATCTTCAAGGATATACCAAGAGTTCTTTTCCATAATACTATCGGGATTTTCTTGATATAATTCTTGCGCTGGATTTGGAAAATCATCAAGCAAGCCATAATCATCCAATAATGATGGTACTCTTTCAAAATCACTAAATGGTAATCGATCTGATAAATAACCCAAAATTTCATTACGAGCGCACCATATATACTTTTCACAAAAAGTCATAATGCTACTTTTAGAACCATGTGTTGCAGGATGATGTTGACGCATAATTGCAATATCAACACCGATTACTTCTCCAGGTTTACCTCCATTAGGACAACCGTAGAATTCTTCTTCATTCCAGCCCTGTATTAGAATATAAGCATATGCAGCTGATAGAACAAATTGATTAGCTTCAATTGATTCCATATTTAATATACTAGCATGTTCTAACAGAAAGCCGTCTGCTTCTTTATTATATTTGTAAGTAGGCAAATTAGAATTTACTGAGTTATCATCTGTATTGTTATTAATAAAATCTCCTATATGATCCCAAAGTTCCTTTTGCTTTTTATATGAAAGTTGAATTTCCTTTAATTTGTTTCGACATTTCTCATTGAGAATAATTTCTTCATTAGTCAATATTTCTTTAATTTCTTTCTCTGAAAAATACTGTGCATAGTCAATCTCTTTAACAGAATTATTACTACTATGGCGGCTGAAAAACATTCTATCTATAGGATCATACAGAACATATCTCGCCAGGTCATAATCAATTGGTCCAAAGCCACCCATCCTGGTACCAGAAATAGCTTTACGGTTAAGAGGAATAGTAGCCTCACTTGTATGATATGGTGGACGGCTTTTATCTACATCTTCATCACTTATATATCCAAACGCATAGGCTCTTTCAACAATAGCTCTACTGTAATATCGAATAGCACTATTATAATTCATACTAATTTTGTCTGGAGCAAAGATGTTTTTGATCATCCATTCACTGAATAATTTAATACAGGAATCTTCTTTATCAAGCATAAAGACTGTCCCCATTGCTATTGAAAATAAATCCTCCTTCATCTGAGGATCGTTAGTACTACATGTAAGCTCAAACAGTTTATAAAATTCAAAAGGTTGCATATAAGCCCACTTCATTAATTCTCGTCTATAATCAACTCGTTCAAGATTATTAACAGTCGATAACATCCAGGCATAGATTAAAGAAATACCATTATGCTTGTCTTCAACAGATAATTCATATCTGTATCTCAGTACTTGTTATAAGACACAATATTTTTAGCGAAAAGTAATTTCGCATTTAATAGCAGAACCACTAGCAACTATATTTTTAACCAAACACCTTTAAGCATAAGCAGGTAAATGGTCACGAGCCATCCCACCATATGTATCAACCATAATTTTTCTCTCTATTAAGCCAGAATAACCAAAAAATCTTTTTATATAGATGGTTAGTATCTCTTATAATGTTTCTAAGCCTATCACATAGATTTAATATTCTTTTTACTAGTGATACCTGCTAAAGTTCTTTTCCCCCAGGCCTGGGGGAAAAGAAAAAAATGGGAATTGATTCACCAGGTTGACATAGTCGTTTTCTTCCTTCAAAATATAATTAGGAGGAAGATTCTAATGAGTAAAAACAAAAACCGAACACCAAAAGAAAAAATGAAAATAGTTTTAGAAGCCTTACAAAATGATAGTATAGCTGAAACCTGTCGTAAACATGGAATCTATGAAAGTCAGTTTTATCAATGGAAGAAAAAACTAACTGGTTCTGCTGACAAAGTGTTTCGCAACAGAAAGAAAAAAGATCCTGAAAAAGAACAATTAAAAGATGAAGTCGAAAGACTTAAACAAACCCTGGTAGAACAAACATGTGAACTTCAGATTCTAAAAAAAAACGACAGATAAAGTTATATGGTGAAATCAAGGGGGATTGGCTTAAAGCAATCGTGAAACAGAAACTTATGAATATTATTGAAAAATCCTCCTTGTCCATTGAAAAAACCTGTGAAATACTACAGCTTAACCCCTGGAGATATTATTACTGGAAAAGACGTTATCAAGCTAATGGTATGGATGGCCTCAAAAACCATAAATCTAGTCCAAAATCATCTCCTCATACCCTTTTAGATGAGGAAAAACAGGCAATAATAGACTATGCCCTTAAACACCCTGGTGTACGGCATAGAAAGCTTGCTAAAAGAATGATTGATGATGATGTCGCTTATGTTTCAGCTTCAAGTGTATATAGAGTTCTTAAGCAGGCAAATTTAATTTCTGAGCAGGACTACCATAAAAAGCGTGTGGCTAACGGTAATATTAAGGTTACCAAAGCCAATCAAATGTGGCATACCGACATTACTTATATACCAGTTAGAGATAATCATGCTTATTTGATCTGTATTCTTGATGGCTATTCTCGTAAAATTATACATGGAGAATTATCACAATCTATGACCTCTGATGATATGATTAGGATTTTGAACAGGGCTATGTTTAAAACAGGTATGTTCGAAAAACCTGTAGATCAAAGACCAGTTTTAGTGAGTGACAATGGTACACAGCTGGTATCTAAATCTTTCACAAATTTTCTCAAAGAGTGGGATATTAAACACATTAGAACAGCCGTAAAGCATCCAGAAACTAATGGTAAAATTGAAGTTTTTCATAAAACTGTTAAGTATGAAAATGTATATGTTAAAGACCTATACCAAAGCTACTATGAAGCTAAAGAAGATATTGAGAATTTTATAAAATATTATAACACTGAAAGATTACATCAAGGTATAGATTTTGTTACACCTAATCAAAAATATAACGGTAAAGCCGATAAAATTATAGATAAGAGAAAGAAAAAACATCAATCTGCTATTGATAGAAGAAAACGACTTAATCAAAAGAAAAAATCAAAAGTTGCATAATAACATGGTACTACAAAAGTATTTTAATTTTTTATTTGACTTTTCAGAAACAATGCATCTCTATACAGTATATTTAATTTCAGTCATTGTAATAGTCCTCCCTCTTTAAAATTATCTCACTCATACTCGCTTAGAATTTTATATTTGCAATATTGAGAAATAACAAATTCTTTGAAATTAAAATTCCAGAAGAACAACGTTTAAAATATATCAAGTTTGAACTGCAAGGGACATAAAAATACTTAATAACATTTTAGTACTTTTTTGAATTTTGCGGGCAGTTATTAAATTCTATATGTGGTTTGTTATTACTTAAAAAGAAAATATCTTATAAATAGGTAATTAGATCAAGACAAAAAGAGGATTGAGAAACCCTCTATTTTCTTATGCCTATTTTTTTAGTATTTTAATTTATTACCCGTTTAAATAGACAAAGTCAAAGTAAAAAACCTCCTATTGGAGGCTTTATAGGCTGCTTAAAATACTTTTTAAAAATTATTTTGAGACAGCCCCAATTATCTGAAATCCTACGGCTTAAAAGCCTGGGGTTTTAGTCAACGGAACATAGCATTAAGCTGCCCTAATGCTAATGATCTTATTTATATTTTTTAGATCACTTACAAATTTCTTGAAATGAGCAGGAAACCCAACAGTATTTCTTAAATCTATATCAATACAAATAATCCCTTATTTATCAATAAACTATAAATAAGGGAACATAACAAACGATGTTTAGATTTACATAGCTAAGGCTAGTAAAATACCTTATAGTTCACTTTGTAGCTGTAATAGGTGAATCTATTTCATTAGGAGTTTCCAAAAGTATAGCTATTATTACAACAAGCTTTATAAACTCATCTATCTACTTTACTCCTTTAATTTGTCTATTCTTAAAAAATATTTTTCAACCCCAACTCCTAAAACAAAGGGATATGCTAAAGCATTTACATCTAAGTATGAAGATTATTAATTTTCTTTTTTATATATTCAATAGGATTTAAATGACCGTATAAAGAAACTGTATCAATTTTTTCATTTAGTCTTTTCTTAAATTCCTCTTCTAACTCATTATTTTTAAGTTTACAAGATATTATTATATCACGTATAGATTTAATTGTATCTTGTTCCTTACCAAGAGATTTAAGGCAATAATTATTTTTATTATTGTAAACTATTTTTTTGTTTTCATTATATTTTATATCTAGCAATTTAATAAGTTCTTCTTTGATGAGATTACAAGAACATTTTCCCACAGATTCACCTCCTTCAATTAATAGCTTTAGTCGTTTGGAACATGCATGAAAACTTGTCATTACAAGGTTCATATCGAATATTTAAGCTGACTTCCTCCAATAAATTTGATATAGTATAGTTAGAATTGACAAATACCAATTTAAAAGAGGACATCAAAAATTGTTTACTAAATTTAATCAATTATCTTTTGCTGATATCTATGATCAATGTTTCTGATTGGGTCAAAAATGATAAACCCAAATTCCTTAAAATGCTTGAAAAATATTTAAATCTCAAAGAGTTAATACCTTTTTCTTTTTATTAATCTTATTACAACCACTTGGGACGAAATAGAAAGTATTCCTTAGAATCTATACTTTAGTTCTAATACTTTTGCGTATCCTTGGTATCCCCACAGCAAGCATGCTTCTTGTTATTATAGAACTTAGTAAAGATATTAGGAAATATTGTGGATTCAAAAATGATCTCCCAGACCAATCACAAATCACTAGATTTAAACAAAATTTCCAGAGTCACCTGATAAAGATAAGTCAATTGGTGATTCTACTGCTTTAAAACCTGTTCTTAATGATTTTTTTGAATCTCATCCTAATTTTTCTTTTAAAACTTTTATTGGAGATTCAGCTTTTGATAGCTATCAAAACTACCCTTTTTTACTCAAAGATTGTAATTTTGAACAAGCTGTAATCCCTGTTAATGGCACAACTCAAAGTCTTTACTTAAACCAGGTTACAATAAGTCTGGATGGCCATTATGCCCTAAAGATAATTTTCTTCCAATGATACCTAATGGTATTGTAAAGAAAAAGGTCGAAGTACAAGATTTAAATGGGTTTGTTCTGAAACACATTTTGAAAATGGCAAACGGGTTTGTCATTACGAAGATCCCTGTACTTATTCAAAATACGGCAGAGTAATTTATACTTACCCAGATCAAGATCTCCGCACATTCCCTGGATTACCAAGAGATACCCAAGAGTGGACTGAACTTTACAATCTCCGTGGTCATGTAGAACAAACCATTAATTATTTCAAAGAACCTATGGGTATTGGTAATCCAAAAACCAAAACAAAAAAACTATAAAAGCTGACTTGTTTTTAGCTGAAATTACTCAACTTATTAATTAATTTTAGCTGACAGGATTAACAAACCTGAATACATAAGAAGTCTAAAACCTCTTATTTCTTAAGATAAATAACTTCTATTACATTGTCATTTCTTTTCTTTTAAGCCTTACTTAAGGCTGTTTTATCCTGCCTAGATTTTTTCAAGTTTTCATTACTATTCTTATTAACCTTAGATATCTAATAATTAATTAGCTTTTGCTGCTTATGATATTTTTTCCGTGTGTAAGAGTTTGCATTTTGCAAACGCCTATTAATAGTTTTATAAAAAGACTTACGATAGCATGTACAAATCAAATTGATTGAGTGTAATTACGATGGCTAAGGTTTATGGTCCTCATAATTTTTTTCTATGTTTTTCGATACAGATTCATAACATAACCAACTTCAATCTACCAATGTTATTGAAAAAATATGCATATTTGAACATGAGGGCAGTTTAATACTAACAGCCATTTTATCCTGGTTAAGTTTTAAATGATAAACATATAAAGCACCTACAAAATCCACACTACTCGTATTTCTGTCTCTAGAACAATCCCCTAGCCATACAATCTCTTGATTAAATTTAGCCGCTGGAGGATAAAGATCAACAAAAGTAATAAAATCAACTTGATTAGGTTCATCTAAATAATTAATTACTAATTCCTCCATAAAATTTCCATTAACTGAACAACCTAATAAATAAATACCACTATACTTTCCTTGTGGAATTTTTATTGTTTGGTTCTTACAAAAAATGTTATCCATTTTTCCATTTAAAATATTATGAAGTCTAAAATGTAATATATTTCTATAAGGTAAAACCTCTAATTGGAGTTGTTGATCCTTCAGAAAATAAGCACCATCACCAGTTAAATTAGGAATACTATCCGTATTATCACTTTGAAAAGCCCTACAATTCACATATTCACTTAAATCTACATGAAGTAAACCTAATTTGCTAGGTTCATTCTTATCTATTGAAAAATAATAACTATCGTTATTATATAATTCCATAAAACTACTAAAAATGTTTTCCTCGTAATCAGCAATATAATCAATTCTTGTTGCTAGCCTTTCAATTATTCTTTCATCTTGATTTAAAAATAACTTTGTTAGTAAGTTACCCATTAAAAACCACTTATCACCAGCCATACTCAATTTTTTACACAGTTGAACTACATTATAATCTTTTTCTCTTTCAATGTTTTTTAACGTATCTGAAAACAAAACTCTCAATAAGAAAACTCTATTAATTTCCCAAATTATACGATTACGTGCCACTATATCATCTTTTTCAATTTCTTTATTAAGATTAAATGATTCAAGTAAATATCTACTAAACTTTCGCATGTTATCAAATATATTATCTTTCTCAATAATATCAATCGTATTTTTGAAGAAGACACGCCAATCAGATATAGCCTCATTTGAGTATGGAAGGATATCAATCATGTTACAAGATTTAAAACCTTTTCTAAAATACTCATACGGAAGAAACGCTCGTTCTGTTCTAGGTGAATAATCAATACAATGGAAACCAAAATCATCAAAGCCTATAACTAAAAAGGCATGTTTGGGGTCATGTTTTTGTTGAAAAAAATTTTCTGCCCATGGACACCAATACATATCAAAATGTAAAATTAAAGGTTTATTTAATAATATTGATTTTTTGATATCGGATATAGAAATCTCAGTACCCTCATAATAAGACAAACGTATTCCACATTCTTGCTCAAACATTTTTGAAGAAAATGTAGGGTAAGCCTGTATTCTATTTTCTAATACACTATTTGTCTTATTCCGAAATATGAAATTCCAAATACTTCCTAGCAAAACACTATAATCTCTGCCTAACCATTCTGCCAAAGTAGCAAGTAATCCATCCTTACAAGTAAGTCCTTTAATATTAGTCAATTCTATATCTATTTTTTTCAAAAAAAGAAACCTCCTTATCGCTTCCAATTAATTTATAAATATTCCAAGTCTTAACTAAAATTAAAAATAAAAAAATTCCGTTTTAATAGTTGAAACAATTCTCTAAATAAAGAAAACTAGAGTAATTATTTATTAAATTATCAGAACAATATTTTGATAATACAACGCATCACAATCTGTTGTTAATCAATAATTCATTGGTATTGCATTCTGATAATGGTAGCCCCATGAATGCAGCAACAGTAATAGCTACATTAGAAAAGGAGGAATTCATTCTCAAGATCAAGAGTAAGTAACGACAATCCTTATTCTTATTCTTAATCACTATTTAAGATAATGTAGTTATAGACCGATTTATCCTAATAAGGGCTTTAAAGGACTAACGGAAGCTAGAAAATGGGTCACTTAAGTTTATCCATTGGTATAATCATATTCGCTTGCATAGTGGAATTATTTTTATAACACCTTTATCACAGACATTATGGGCTAGATAAAAATATAATGAAAGAGCATACTGAGACATATAAAAGAGTAAAGGAAGCTAATCCAGAATGATGGTCAGTTAAATCAGAGACTGGTCTCTTCCTGAATATATGCCACTATATCCAATGACAGAAGATGAAATTGATAATCATCTTAAGCATAAAAGTTCCTAATTGAGGCTCTATATCAAAGAAATTCAAAGAAATTTATAATTAAATATGACAACTTACTTGACAAACTCCGTAGCCAATAACTGGTGCGATTTTTAATGACAATGTATTTTTCATAACTATAATCTCACCACTTTAATTTTTAATTACTTACTAGAATTTCTCAAATAAATATTCCTCTAAAGCCTGATTATCCTTTTATTCATTTAAAGAACAAAATGAAAATATGTTAATTATTTTTCATACTGTTTTTTTATTAAAATACAATTATTATTTAAAGTAAAACTTATTAAAAAAAACTTAATAATTTATAAAATAAATTATGTTTGATGTGGTGTTTGTGATACTTTGATACCTAAACTATGATAATAAGGTATTATTATATAAGACTTGTATAAATTCTATTATATAATTTTTCCTTACCCACTAGAATCTCTTTACTAAAATTTTGTACATTTAAAGGTATAATTTCAAGCTTTAGCTTATCCCCTTTCAAATATCTTTCAATTACTAGTCCTGAATTCTTTTATCCTCTTGTTTCTGGTACCATAATATATATTCGTCATCTTATTCTTATTCTTATACTTGCTATTTATAGCTACATTTTTCATTAATTGATCGTTTTCATGAACCATTGTCCCTTCTTCTTTTATAAAAATATCAATGTATTTCCAGTACTTCTACTATCTAATGTAAAGCAAATAAAAACATAACTAAAAGTGATACATATAGTGTCTTTATTATAAAAGTATGGAAGTCTGATATTATACCTAGGAAAAGATTTGGTGGTAAGGTATTTTTTAATTTTTTTAAAATTGCCACTTATCTAAGTCTGCTGATTTATAAAATAATAATTATTTATTATTTATTCTTTTTCCACCTCTAACCACAAAGGTGTACTTATACCTTCTTCTAATACTCCTTCACTATAATTATTATCTTCTTGTTTCTTTTTAAAATAAAATTAACTTATTACCAGGCTTTATTAATAATGCTACAGTATTGCTTTTTTGAACATTTTTGGTATCCGATATTGCAATGCCTACGTTAATCCACAGGTGAAATAACTTTAAAAAGTCAATTTTCGTTTTAAAAATTCCATTTCCTTTAACTCTTTCATAAATAAAGCATTTTTTTAGATTCATTTTGGTCATTCCTAACGTTTAATTTAATATTATTCTTGCTATATTTAATAAAAGATTTAAAATTGATATCACAAAACTATAATACATCGAAGTTATTAGCAACTGTAAGAAAATAAATGTAAAATATGGTGTGAATAACAATGTATTTTTGAATTATTGTTAATAGGTAATATTTTATGCGAATTATCAATATTTCTTTTCCTTCTTTGTCTAAAATATATTTTAACTCAATCTACATTTTTTAATAATTTAATTATTCAACACCAACAATTTTATCAAACAAACCAACTTCTTCCCATGGCAAAGAAACATCAGTCCTGCCAAAATGCCCATAAGAAGCTGTCTGCTTTAAAATAGGTCGTTTCAAACAAAATATTTTAATTATAGCAGCTGGCCTTAGATCAAAGCTTTTTACCAAACTATATATATCATCTTCACTCGCCTGAGCGGTACCAAATGTATCTACATACACAGATACAGGTTGAGATACCCCTATAGCATAGGCTGCCTGGATTTAACATTTTCTTGCATAACCGGCAGAAACTATGTTTTTAGCTAAATATCTTAATGCATAAGCAGCTGAACGGTCTACTTTTGTAGCATCTTTCCCTGAAAAAGCACCTCCTCCATGTCTAGCTATTCTTACATATGTATCTACCATTATTTTTCTTCCTGTTAAACCTGAATCACCATGTGGCCCTCCAATGACAAAACGACCGGTTGGATTTATATGAAATTTAATGTTATCATCAATATATTCTTTAGGGATTACAGGTAAAATAACTTTTGGGATCAAATCCTTTTTTAATCTATCTAATTCTACATCAGAATCATGTTGAGCTGATAACACTATTGTATCAATTCTTACATGTTTACCATCTTCATATTCTACAGTAACCTGTGATTTACCATCTGGCCTTAAATAAGACAGTACACCTTCTTTTCTAACATCAGTCAGCTTTTTAGTTAATTTATGTGCCAAGCTAATAGGTAAGGGCATTAATTCAGGGGTTTCATCACAGGCAAATCCAAACATTAATCCCTGATCACCTGCACCAATAATATCCATTTCATTCTCTGATATATAATTATCAATCTTTACTAGTTTATTTACACCCCTATTTATATCTTCAGACTGCTTGTCCATTAATACCCGAACATTACAACTATCAGCATTGAATCCATACTCATCTTTATTATATCCAATGTTTCTAATTGTGTCCCTAACTACTGATTCTATGTCAACGTTATCTTTTACCTGTGATGATACCTCACCCATCACAAGAACATTATTGGTTGTTACACATGTCTCACAGGCTACATGAGAATTAGGGTCTATAGTCAAATATGAATCTAAGACTGCATCAGATATCTGATCACACACTTTATCTGGATGACCCTTGGTTACAGATTCTGATGTAAATAATTGTTTCATTTATAATCACCTCTTCAATTAATTTTTTATAATGCTACTGCAAAAGCTATAGCATAATTCTTATCATGCGATAATGATATCTTTATTTCTTCAATATTCTTTGAACGAATAATTTCCCTGGCAATATTATATAAATTAACTTTGAACACTCCATCAAAGTATGCTATCTCAACATCCTGCCAGGCAAAACCATTAATACCTGTACCTAATGCCTTTACGACTGCTTCTTTTCCGGCAAATATTTGTGCGTAATATCTCCAATAAAATTTATATTGGTCACAGTAATATCTCTCAGAACAAGTATAGACTCTACTCTTAAATCGCTTATTACTTTTAAGAATAGAGTGAAATCTACTTAAATTTACAAGATCTATACCACTGCTTAGCATAACTTCCCCCTAACTACAATTTAACTACAAACACGGAATCATTTTTAATGGCAATAAAAGAACATACAATAAATATTTACTGTTCATCCTTGGATAATTTTAAAAAATCAAGATCTACAGAATATATTATTTTCTTATCATATCAATAGAAATATTAAAATTCATTTAAACATTATTAGTTTAGAAATCATATTTTAATTGTTTTAACCCTTCTACAGTTAATTTGTAAGTGCAATTACAAACCTCTCTAATATATTTTCTGTCATGACTTACACTAATTATTACACCATTGAATTCTTTTAGACCATCTATTATAACAGAATTAGATAATGTACTAAAATTGCGTGTTGGTTCATCAAGTAATAAAACATTATACTCATTCAAAATCATTTCTAAAAATAATAGTTTAGCTTTCTGCCCCCCACTTAGTTCTTTTATATTTTGGTTCATTTCTCGCTTTGTAAATTTCATACTACCCATATATGTGTATGCTCTGGTTATATCATCTTTATGACCATTGGGAGCTAAAAAAGCTAATGGTTTTTTATTATAGTTCAATTTTTCTTTATAATTCTGTGGCATGTACGCTACATTGATATCTTCTCTATTTATAAGATATTTATAAATTACTTTTAATAACGTAGACTTTCCAACGCCATTATCCCCAATAATAGCTACATGATCTGACCCTTTGACTAATAATTGTAAATTATGCGATAATACTTTTTCTTCAACTTTTAAATAATCCATATTTAGATCTAATATAACTTTTCTATCTGGTAGATCTACATCATTAAATTTAATATTAATAGCTTCTTCCACATCAGGAATATCCAAAAAATCTTTTTTTTCTTTCATTAACCTATGTTCCAAAGATTTTACTGCTTTCATCTTTTTTTTCAATAGACGACCACCACCAGGATCTTGTCTTGTAATTGTTTCCTGTTGGTGAGCAACCTTACTATATATTTGTCGCCAATGTTTCATACTTTTTGTATGTTCTTCTCTTTGTTTTTTTGCTACTTGTTCTTGTTTTTCCAATATTGAACTTCTTTTGCTAATGTAATCTTTATAACCCATATTCTCAATATTATGCCTTGGTTCTTGCTTCTTTTTTATCCGCTCTAAATGGATGATCGTATTAGCTGTATTCTCTATTAAAGTTTCATCATGCGATATATATATTATAGATTTCTTACTAGAAATAATAAAATTTTCTAACCACTTTAATGTTAAAATATCTAAATCATTTGTAGGCTCATCTAATAGTAATATATCAGGGTTCCTAATTAATATCTTTGCTAATTGAATTTTTATTTTTTCTCCACCAGATAAAGTTCCAATTTTTTGTTTGCTCTGTATTAATGCAGGTTTTAACTTTAATCTCGTAAAAATAGAAACTAATTGAGAATAATCATATAAAAGATCATATGTATTGGATAGAGGATTATTCTTAACGAGATAATCATAAATACATACACTATTCCATTTCGAATTAATTTCTTGTTCTAGATATCCTAAACAAATATCTTCCTTAATTATTTGGCCACTAAAATAACAATATTCTTCTATTAAGTCAGTATTATATATTAATTTAAGAAGTGTACTCTTCCCATTTCCTTCTTCTCCAATTATTGCAACTTTATCGTTATTATTTAATGTAAAATTAAAATTATCAAGTAATAATTTATTTTTATTTTTCAATTTTATATTAACATTTTTCAATTGTAACATTTACAATTCAACCTTCCATACTTAATATTAGTTTAATATTTTATTTCTCCTAATAAATCTTTAATTTTATTATTTTTGTTTGTAGTTATAAAATAGTAATCATTTAATTTGAACGTATTAGTAACATAGTCTATCATTTTTTTTTCTACTTTTCTACCAAGTGCTCTACAGGATAAACAAAACAAATCTAATTTAGTACAATTATCCGTTACTATAATTCCTAAAGCACCAACTAAACCTAAATCCCCAAATTTATCAGAAACATATACAGAAAACAAATTATATTTACTGGATATAAATTTTTTCTTTAATTCTAAAATATCATATCTCTTACCATTAGTACATTTATTTGTCCTTTGAGATAATTCAGAAATTCTATTTATTTCTGCATCTATAGCTTCAGATATAATAACTTTTGTTTTTAGTAATTTAAGGTAATGATCATTTGATATAGTTTCATCTTTTAATTGCTTTCTTTGTATATTGGTTTTATAGGTTTTATGACGCAGACTTATATTTTTTTTACTTAAATTAATGTCTAAGTTGAACATACTAAGATAACTTTGAAATTGTTTTATATCAAAAAGCATTGCTTTAACATTAGGTAATAACTCTTTTACAGTTTCAATTTCATACTTTGAATCATCTAGAAAAATCATACTATCTAGTCCAATATTTAACATTTTAGAAATATTGATTATATTATTAGCCTTATTATTCCAATTAACTTGATAACAAGAAATATGTTTTTCTCTAAGTATCATTTGGCTATGGTTACGGAAGACATACAATACATCATCTACATCATTTTTACTACACAATGTTAATATAATCCCTAAATTATATAATTTTAATAAATATCTTTGGAAGTCTTGATATACTCTTCCTATTCCAACATTACTCAATTTTATATTCTCAATGCCTTCTTCACTTAAAATACCGCCCCATAAAACATTATCACAATCTAGTATAATACATTTAGGAGTTTCTCGTTTTATTATTAAATATTGTCTAAATATTTCATTTGCAACATGTTTAAAAAGTATTTTTGTATATGGACAATTCCACCTATATTTATTTTTATAATTCAAAGCATTTTGAATACCAATATTAGCAATAATTTTTTTAAAATCTATTAAAGAAGTAGTTGGTGTTGATTGATTCCTGGTAATTTTGACTAATTCTAAGTTTATGGTATCAACTATAGTATTTTGTAATATATTACCGGTTAATAAATTAGTTTTATCATAATAATCTTCAAAACTGATCCATATTATCTTCGCTTTAGATAATTTATGAATTGTTTCATAAAATGATTTAATATATTCTACAATATTATCAATAATTTGTTTGTTGTTTTTTTCCATACGAATAGTTCTATTCAAAACATCAGGAAACATAACTTCAAAATTAAGCCATATAATAATAATATTCGACTCAGTTATTGTATTCATCTTTTCTAAATAGTTATGGAAACTAATGTAACTAACATTCGTTATAATTTCTTTTTCTTTAAAATTCTTTGATAAATATGGGATAAAATATAATTTCAAAGTGATATTTGTAATGACTGTAATCTGAATTGTAGAATCTAATTTTTCTACAAACCCTTTTTTATTACCCATCATATTTTTATCCCTCTCTTTATGTCAGAAATTATATTTACAATTTTATTAACTGTGTTCATTTTATTTAATATTAAATACTCATCTGGTATTTCAATATTAAACTCATCTTCTATTATGACTATTAATCGAATAAAAGTTATTGAATCTATATTCAATAAGGTAAGATCATCATTTATTTGATTATATGTAATTTCTTCTTCATCTTCAATAATTGAGTTTAAAATATCAATAATTGAATCAACAGTAATATCTTTCATAAAAAATCAACTCCTTTAAGTGTTTTTTAATAACTAATTATAAATCAAATTATAAATACCATTGTTCTTGTGATTTATAAAGATTATAATATTCTCTTCTATTTTTGATTAATTCTTCATGAGATCCTTTTTCTACAACTCTACCATCTTTTAAAACTATAATTTTATCAACAAGTTTACAAAGCCCTACTCTGTGAGAGATAATAATCGCAGTTTTATCTTTTACAATGTCAATAAATTTTGATAAAATTTCTGACTCTATAAGAGGGTCAAGAGAACTAGTTGGTTCATCAAGTATTAAAAACTCACTATTTTTAAAAATTGCCCTAGCAATAGCAAGTTTTTGCCATTGTCCTCCAGATAATTCGATATTTCCAAATTCTCTACCTAGAATATCATCAATACTATTTAATTGTGAAATAATTGTTTTAAGATTTATATTCTCAAGCGATTTAATGATTCTTTTGTCATTATTTAAATTTGAAATATCAGATATTGCTATGTTTTCTCTCAGAGACAAATTATAATGTACAAAGTTTTGTGAAATTGCCGTCACACTTTTATAAAGTTCTTTTTTATCAAAACTATTTATATCTATATTATCAAAATATACCTTACCTTCCTGAGTTGAGTAAATCCCTAATAATATTTTAGTTAAAGTAGTTTTTCCCGAGCCATTCTCGCCAATTATTGCTACCTTTTCTCCTTTATTAATTTCAATATTTATTTTATGTAATGCTTTTTTATTGCTATTTGGATAACTAAAAGATACATTTTTAAGAATAATTCCATGCTTTAAACTTTTAAAATGTTTTACTCCGTTATTTTCCTCTGCTAATTTTAAGAACTCAAAATAATCACCATTAAAAGCTGTAAGTTCACCTATACTGCCTAAATCAATTAATAGATTTTTCATATTTCTCTGCATCTGACTAAATGCTGCTAAACAAGCGCCAAAAACACCAACACCTATACTCCCCTCAAGTACTAAAAATAAAGCAAACGCAACACTGGAAAAATAACCTATAAATTGCAAAATGTTGCACCAAAATAAATTCTTTGCGTCTTTTATATTAACTTTCCATTGTTCTTCAATCACTTCATTACGAACATCATTCCATTTCCGAGTTATATAATTATCAAATCCAAATATACGCATTTCTTTAACAGATTTACGATCATTAAAAAGATCCCATAAATAATTCATTCTACGTTTTTTCGATGCCTGATAATATTTTAATTTATAAAACTCTTTACCCCTTATTAAACGTGTAATTAAAAAAGGTATAACACTGGGCAAAGCAATAAAAATAAACCAAGGACTATAAACTACTAATAATCCTACAATCCCTAATATACCTATAAGACTAGTTAAAAACATTAATATTTGCATGTATAAATCAGATATTTTTTCTTCATTAATAACTTCTTTTGCACGGGTTAACATATTTAAGATTTCATCATTTTCATAATCTATTAAAGAAAGACGTGATGATTTTTCTCCTAAATTAATTTTAAAATAGCTATTAGCTTTTCTATATATACAAACATTATTATTCATTCCACTTGCTAATATAAGTAAGCTTTTTAAAACTTGTAATCCTGCAAATCCTATTGCAAAAATTATAAATACATTTGATACTTGAGTAATCCCCTGAGCAATTTTATTAGCATTATCAAAAAGATTGATGACTATCCATGTATTAGCGATAGGATATAAACCAAAACATAATTGTAATAAAATCGCTATTATAAAATTAAATGGGACAGTTTTCCACATAGATAATATAGTCTGTAATATTATATTAAATACTTTCCTAGTTTTCAAAACTATCACCATCCTTATACCATGAGCTTTGCATATTAAACATTTTAGCATATAATCCATCTTTATCCATCAATTTATTATGAGTTCCACTCTCAACAATGTGACCTTTATCCATAACTAAGATTCTATCACAAAAACGTGCACTAGCTAACCTATGTGAAATTAAAATACACCCCTTGTCTTTAAGAATATTAAGAAAAGATTTATATAATGTGCTTTCTGCTACTGGGTCTAATGAAGCTGTTGGTTCATCCAATACTATAAAAGAAGCTTGGGAAAATGAAGCTCTTGCAATTGCAACACGTTGCCATTGTCCCTTTGATAAATCTATTCCATCTTGTTCCAGTTTTCCTAAATTCATATTTAATCCTAAAGTTGAAAGATTTAATACTTCTTCAGCTAATCCTTTATGTAACGCTTCTAATAGGGCTATATCATCTTCTAATTTTTTAATATTTCCAAAAGCAACATTTTCTCGTAAAGTAAGAAAATAGTTTGAGTAATCCTGGAATACTGCACTTAAAATATTCTTTCTTTGTTTTTGGGAGTAATTATTTATATTAACTCCATTAACAACAATTAAACCCTTGTCTGGCTCATATAAACCGCTTAATAATTTAATTAAAGTAGACTTCCCAGCTCCATTCTTTCCAACTATAGCAACACGTTCTCCACTTTTAATAGTAAAACTCAAATCTCTCAAAACAGTTTTAGTTGCATTTGGATATCTAAATTCAATATTTTTAAACATTATGAAATCTTCTTTTTTATGAAATAATTCAGATGTTTTTTTAGAAGAATCATCATAGATATTTTTTACAACAGGCAAATCTATAAATTTATAAAAATGTTTAATTTGCAAATATTTTTGCGATAAACCTGAAAAACCTCTAGCTAAATCGTCGGTTACAATATAAAAAGTTTGAATAGAACCAATTAATGCTATAAACAATCCAACAGATAATTTACCATCTAGCATATAATAAGCTAACATAAGTACTATAAATAAAGAAAAAAATGATAATAATAATGTACTAACAAACAATAAAATTTGTGAACGAAAGGTAGTTTTTATCTGCTGAGAAACAACTAACTCTGTACTATTACGCCACAGCTTAATGATATAATGAATTGCATTAAATATTTTAAGTTCAAATAAAGAATGCTTATCTGACAGCAATTTGGCAAAATAATTTAGTTTACGTTCATCTCTAGTCTGTTTATTATACATAGTCTCCATAATATCTCTAGATTTAAAGTGAAACCAAAGAATAGGTATCAAGATTAGTAAAAATCCTAATGCAAACCAAACAGAAACCTGAACAAATATTATCGTAGTACCGATTAATGTGAAAGTGCTTAAAATTACCGTTGATGTATTTAAAAAGATGTCTAGAATTTTATTATGAGGTTCTTTACCCATTCTAAGTATTAAATCATGCACTTCAGGGTCTTCAAAACAAGAATATTTGATTTTTTTAAATTTGTTTAATATAACAGGAGTAAACTTTTTCATTAATGCACTTCTTAAATTTATTTCTATTATTCTGTCATAGTATCCTTTAGTCGCTGAAAATAACATACTAATTAATAATAAAATCCCCCATATTAATATGAAAAATATATCAGATTCTCCCGCTACGTATGGTTCGATATTGTCAATTAACTGTTTAGTAAAATATAAGCTCAATGGTGTAAGAATTGATGAAAATAAAACAACAAGAATTTTTATGATGGTTGGTTTTCTAGCATATTTTAACATAATAATTATTGATTTTATGGACTCTTTAAACATATAACCACCTCCTCTTATCGGTATCATTACTAAAAATGAGCCAATTGTTTAATTTTATGTAAATCAATAGATAGACGATTACTTATTACTTGTAATTTATCAACATATCTTTTCAATTTATTTTTATAAAAATAAGATGTTTCTAATAACTCTTTTTCATTAATTTCATTTAAACTTAGTTTAATAGCATTATTAAATATAATTTTTGAAATATGAGTAATATATTTATTATATTCATGAACATTATTTATATCAACAAATAATTTTTTTTCTGGGAAAAATTTTTGGTATCGTAAATATTGCCCAATGATATTTTGAAAATATGTAACATTTAATATATTAAAAGAACGTTCAAGTATTTTATATAATTCTGTAATATGATTATTTTTAAATCTATATGCATAAGGATCTTTAATTGGCACATTAATATCTTGAAGGAGTAACCCATCATTATGTATTCTTTTTGTTATAGCTGCATTTCCAGATATCCTTAATCTGCTTAACAGATCATAAGGATAGCAAAGAAGATTATTCTTATCGATAAAATTTAAATTTTTTTTAAGTTTATCAAGTGTTGTATAAGGGTTGAAATTTATAAACCCATACTCAAAAATTATATCATTTTTACCATTAATAATATTATTTTTATTTAACAATTTAATAGCTTTTTCATGTATATCTAATGTAGCTGTTTTACCATATAAATCTAAGTCTTCTTTATTTCCAGATTCTATACCAATAAGTATTGAAACTAACCCAACTTCTTTTAATTTAACCAAACAGTCTACAAACTGTTTATTAACTTGTTCTGATCTTATATTTATACTAAAGTGTATATCCAAATTTCTTTTTTTTAAACCTGTATATAATTCTTCCAGTCTTTCAAGTGAATTATGATTAAAACTACAAAAAGTTGAATCCAGAAAAGTTACAAAAATAAAAGTATGTTTTTTTAAAATACTTTCAATTTCATCTAAAATATTTTTGATACTTCTCATTCTGACATGATACCCGGAATTGTATGTGTATATAGAATTTGCTTCACAATAAGTACAGTTTCCAACACATCCTCTAGAACCAATAAGATTATATCTATTACTATTTCCAATACGATAACTCCTATCAGGAAAAGGAAATTTATCTATATTTTGTTCTAAGATTCTTGGTTTGTTTTTTATTAAACCATCTTCAGTCTTTACATATAAACCATCACAACCAACAAGTGGTAATTTATTAATTAACCTTGTACATAAATCACTTAATGTATCTTCTCCTTCACCCAATATTATCCCATCAATACAATTATAATTTTCAAATATAAAGTTATAATATCTGGTTGCCTCTTTATTACCTAAAACTATAAAAACATCAGGTAATTTCTTTTTTACCATTTGTGCAAAATTAATAACTGTATCAAAGTTATGTTGCAAAAGTGGTAGACCAATCGCTAGGGGTGGATCTTTACATATTTTTTTTACAACATTATTAATGTCCTCAGAAGTATAAAAATTAATTCTAGGTTTTATATTCACTTTTTTTTGAAGAATACTACTTAGGTAACCAATACTAACCCATGAATTAATATTATTATCATCATCATTAAATATAATAAATTCAAAATAATTCATAACAATCCTCCTTCTGCTTCATTAGTTTACATATTTTAATTAAATATTTTCTTATTAATTTTTATTTTAGAAATATCTTTTTCTGTCAAATCTGATTTGATAATATCGTACAAATTCTCACATTTTAATCTATCTTGAAAAGAGATTCGCCATTCTTTTCTTTCTTTATTATTTAGTCCATAACTATTTAACAGTGATACTCCCTCTGAGGTTTTGAATGATTGAACATATTTGTCTATAATATTATTTTTATAAATTTTATTCGTATAGAATAGAATGTAATATATATAAGGTAAGATTTTATATTTCTTGCATTTATTATATAATTCATCAATTGATATTTTATCCAGGTTATTTATTAATAAATTATATATATCTTTAAAAGATGATAAGCTAATTTTATGTCGAGATGCCAATATAAATACTGAATTTAAATCTTTATAATTATGAAGACAAAGTTGGATAAAAGCTTTTAAAGGAGTTAATGTTTTTATGCAGCATCCATATATATTCATTTGTATATTATCAGACAAAAATTCTTCTATATCAATAGGTTGTCCTTTATACTCTCCCCATAATATATCATAATTCAAATCTATATTTATAGTAATATTTTTATAAATAATATTTATTGGTTGAATTTGATGGGATAATGAATAAAGCAATATTTTTTCTTCCCTCGTTAAATTTTCTTCCACTTTTGCCTTTTCTCTTAATATACCTGATACTTTTAATAAATTTTTCTTGCTAACTAAAATATCAATATCATTATAAGTTCTGATACCTTTTTCTCCATAAGCTAAAATAGATAATGGTTCACCTTTTATAATAGCATAATTTATTTTTTCTAATTTATTGAAAATATCATTTAAACCCCTATATTTGTAGTAATTCAATATTTCTTTTTTTGAAACCATATATATCCTCTCCACATATTTCTAGAAAAACTCCCTATCAAATTTAAACTATTATTTTTAATATAAATGTAAATTTTTCATGTACCTTAAGTAGTACAAATCTGATATATTTATTTCTTGAAAAAAGATACTTCCTATATAATTTTCCATTCATATTTGATATAAGAGCTCTTAATAGATGTTTATATCTTGATTTACGAAAATTCTTGTTAAGTGTTAAGTTTTTTTGTATAATGCCAATAATATTACTATTATAAAATTTATCATGTAAAAATGATAAATCACCTTTAGTTATCAACATACCTTCTTTTTTTTTCACAATTCTATGCGCCCGCAATTTTTCTCCTGATGAGACTAAGACTATATCACCTAAATAGTATTTTTTTTTTCTTTTTATTATGACTTTATCACCATCCCTTATATAAGGCACCATACAATTACCACTAATGTGTATTACAGCTTTGCCACATTTATTGAGTTCACGATTTAATAATTTTTCCTTAATCTTCGATTTATCTAACATAAGTTATAACTACCTTTCAAATCTTTTTTAAATTTTTTATTTAAAAAAGATTCAATTATGGCTAAATCATTGTATTTTAATTTGTACACTGGGATATTTTTAAAATTTAAAACTGACAAAAATAAATTCTTTAATGACTTTGTTTTTTTTGTTTGTTTTATAATCTCATTGATTTTATCTTTCCCTTTTAATTCAACTATTTTATTTTCATTATTAGCAGAATAATCTGGAAGAACAAAACATCCTATTGGAACAGATCTTATTTCATGTGAACAATTTGGTTTGTAAATATATCGATATTGGTCATTAAAATCAAAACATTTTGTTACTATTTTTCCATTTAGCATTAATCCATCAATAGAAATATTTCTTAATCTCATAGGCAATGCAACACCTTGTACTTTAGTTCCATCACAGATTATTAAATCATCAGCTAGATATTGTACATTATCTAAAGAAGACATTTTAGCGATTAAAGTGGTTTTTCCTGCACCTTTATTTTGAATAACCAAAATACCTCTATCCTTATAAATTATTCCTCCACCATGTAAAGCTATAGTCTTATCATTATTACAAGATATTTTCTTAAAAAATAACTCTTCAATTTCTACAAAGATTCTAAATATTAGATATTTAATGTTAATTACTTCCCCAGAAACACCATAATTTTTTATATATATTCTTGCATAATTATTATTGTGTTGTTCTATATAAATATCAGCCTTATCATTTTTGATTATGTTTGAAAAAGGAATAGACTGGAGTAATATTTTAGCCCATTTCTCTGGCAAACATACAATAATTGATATACTACTAAACTTTATTTCAACATAAATATTCAGTTATACCACCTCTCAATAAGTTTCTTAATTATCTCAATCTATTAGTTTAAATCTAAGATATTGATAGTAAATCCTTTTTATACAATAATATTAACATATCAAAAATATCTTTTTTAACTTCATCTATATTAGGTGAATTATCCTCTTCATATAAAGAACAAAAATTTTCAACTAGACTATCATATTTTACCGGAGACTTGATTAGTTGCAAAATAATTTTTGCTGTTTCATTTAAAGTTATAACTCGGTTTTTTTCTTCATCATATAGAATTATATCCTTATCAACCTTTTCTGATACAATATGACTTTTCAAACTAATCTTAGCCTTTAAAAGCTCATTGCTTTTTATATTCATTTCTTTCCTTCCTCCCTAATAAAAAATAATTTTAATAATATATTTGTGGTTTAAGACTATTTAATAAGATAAGCAGATTTTAATCCTTTTTCTCCATTAACATCAATAGGTTCCGGTTTCATCCCACAGAAAGATTTCCCTTGACTCATTGCTAAAATTGCTTTTTCCCAAAATTTTTTGATCATATTACAATAAGCTTGGGAATAAGCTGAGGCACAATCCCCATTTATATCTTTAACTATATTATGAACACATCCCCCACCACATTGATAATAAGCAAAACAATTTTTACATTTTTTTAAACAAAGTGACATCCCAGTATAATTACTGTTATAATTTATTCCTGAGTCTTTAACATAACCAATCTTTAAATTATCTTTTGTAATATAATCAGTACAAGGAATAATACTACCATCCATATGGACCCATGGTTTTAAGCCCAATGATGCACTACAATAATATTCCTGAACATTATATATAAATGTAGAATTATAAAGTATTTTACCTGAGTATTTTTTATTTATATAATTATATGTATCTATATATGAAACCATAAATTCTAACATTTTATCTAAAGGAGTTTCTTTGAAATTTTCACCCCTTCCTACCAAAAATAAAGGTTCAATATGAGCTATATTTACATTAGAATATTTTTCAAAAATAAAATCACATATATTAACTAAGTTATTAAAGTTTTCAGGAAGAATAGTAGATCTTGTAGATATTTCCTTTCCTTTTTCTTCACATGTTTTTATAAACTCATCTACCATCTTAAAAGATCCTTTATTATTCCTAGAAGGGCGTTGGATATTTTGTATTTTTTTAGGCCCATCAAATGATAAATTAATTTGATCTATATTCTCAAGAATGTAATCAATTTTCCTTTTACCTTTCATACCATTCGTAACCAAAATAATTTTGTTATTAATATTATATTTCTTACATTTATACTTAAATGTATCAACAATATATTTGAATTTATCCCAATTATATGTTGGTTCTCCCCCTCCACTTATAGTTAATTCTGACACAATATCTTTATTTCTTATTCTTTTATGAATAATAGCATTCCTTATAAGAAGGTTTATTACATTATCTATTTTTATTTTAGATAATTCAATTTTCATGTGTTCTCCTGCATTGCTATAACAATATAAACATCTTAAATTACACTCGTTTGTTGGTATTAATCCGATACAATAAGGATATATATTTTTAAAATTAGTATCAGCATCTGGAATTTCTCTTATTGTAGAATCCTTAAATTGTTTTAACCACTTATTAGAAATTGAGTTGGCAAACTCTTTATTGTTAATCCTTTTACTTGTCTTAACAATTAATTTTTTCAGAGGTAAATACCAACATTTATCATTAATATTATACGCTAACATTTTTTCCTCCTCTAAATAAAATTGATCTATAATTCAATTTACTTGTAGATGAATTAAAGTTGAATTCTAAATGACTATAAAATATTTAACTTCTATTTGCGCAATGACATGCACAAGAGCCTGCTAATGCAGTAATTTTTTCTAAATCTGCAACATCAATTATTTCTAATTCAGGTTTTTTATATTCATTAAATTTTTTTTCCATTATTATCACCTCCAAATATTTATTTTCACCTACAAGTAAAGAGAAAACTAATAAACAATTCTAATGAAATCATTTATTAATTTTTAATAATTAAATAATAATATGTATAATAATAATTAGAATTAATATTTTTTATATATTATGAAGTTATCTATATCTATAGATCTATAATTTTATATAATGAGAATAATTTAATCCTTTTAAAATATTCTCTGTATTGTGAAGGTGGGTTATAAAAAATGAGTACCAGTTCTTTGTTCTGAAATGACGTATATATTTTATTTATTACTTTTATAAGTATCTTTAAAGAGAAAGGATAAAAAAAATATAATATATTTACACCAGAAAAATCTTTATAATTTTCAGCAGGTATATTACATATTTTTAAGTTTCCATTAATGCTATGATATTTTTGATAATCATTATGTTCTGCTTGGCACACTGGAAAATATGTTTATTAAATTCTATTCCAATACAAGAATTAGAGAATAAATAATTTGAATAAATAATTAGCCTCCCCTTACCGCTACCAAAATCTATTAAAGTATCTTCCTCTTTCAATGGATGTTTTTCAAACAACTTCTCTAAATAAGAATATGGGGTTGGTATATAATTGCAATAGTGAAGATAATCATCATTAATAATGGTCTTACCTATAGTATTTATTTTAAGTAAATTGTCATATTGTAGATCAGTCATTTTATTATTCATATGAATTACTCCCTAGATATCATGTTCTTACTTATTAAAACAGACTAGCATTATCTACCATGCTTTTTTTACCAAATGTAATTATTGAGGTTTTACCTGAAAAACACTTTCTAAAAACACTAATTACATCTCTAGCACTTACTTTTTCAATATCATTTATAACTTCTTCATCTAATACAGATTTAATATTAAAAAGTATAGATTGTCCATAGTGAGTCATCTTAGATGAAGTTGTTTCATGATTAAATATATATTTGTTAATAATATTTTTCTTAGCTACTGATAGATCATTATGATGAATTTCATTATCGGATATATATTGTATTATTTCTTTAAATTTATTATAAGCCTCATTAATATATTTATTGTTTGTATCAATACGAACATATAATATCCCACTTCTTACAAAAAACATAGGTGAACAATAAGCCAAGTATGAAATTCCATATTTTTCTCTAATTACTTTATATAATGCATTATTCAGTATATTACTAGCGACTAACATTGCACTTTTATATTTTGATTTTTTTCTAACACCATTAAAGCATAAACATAAGGAAGAATTATTATTAATATTATTATTAATGTTCTTAAATCCCCCTTTTATTAAAACTTTCTTTTCATATTTTGTAGTCTTCTGTGTATATGTATTTTCCCAATTTATAAATAACGGATTTACAATCTTAGTTATGATATCTATATCTATACCACCAACAATTGATAAAACTGCATTAGTAGGATTAAAAAAATTTCTGTAATGGTTTTTAATATCATCTATTGAAAATCCTTTTATATTGTTAGTGTTACCCATTATTGGATAAGCTAAGGAATCTTTTCCATAATGTAATTCAAATAATTCCTGATCTAATACATTTTCGATATTATTATTATATTCATTAATTTCATTCATAACTATATTCTTACATTGCTCTAATTTATTATTGTTCTTTTCTAAATATAATGTAACATGGAATAGATATGAAATAGCTTTTTCGAAATATTTATCAATAACTTTTACAAAAATACATATATATTCCTTTGTAGTAATGGCATTTACAACAGCACCGAGTTTTTTACAGTTTTCCAAAAATTCACTAGTTACAACATGTTCAGTTAAGTGAGTTATTCCATTATAAGAATAATTTTCATCCTGTGATCCTACTTTAATAAATAACCCTATGGAAATTGTTTTTTGATTAGATAACTGCTCTGAAATAACAGTTAAACCATTACCTAACTGCCACTTTTCCATAATTCTCTCCTTCCGAATAATAATTAATTTAATTTCTTAATTAGTAGTTTATATTGTTTAAAAATATTTTTATATTTTTTCTCCCAAATTTTTATAAAGTTTTCAAATTGTGTAAGGCTATTCTTGTTTTCATTTATAAAATCACAGAATGATAAAATAAAATCAATATCAAGTTCTATAAGTTCATCATATTTTTTTTTCATTTTTTTATAAAGTGTTGTGTTTTGTTTTTCATTTGCAATATTAACATAATAACTAATATTTAACATTGGAGATAATATATTCAACCACAATTGTATTGATTCATAAAAAAAATTAACATCTTCATTTACAAATATATATCCTTTTTCATTATTCACATACAACCCTTTGTTTTTTAGAAGTCTATAAAAAGGAGTATTTTTTACAGCCACTAACTGCATATGTACAGAAAATGGACTCCAACTATTATTTCTTATATTATACTTTTTTAAAATATTAAAATTAAATTTTATCTCATCTATGGTTACAAAAGGATCCAGTGGTATAAACCCAATATTGACTTCTAAGTTTAATTCCTTTAATGTTTGTAGCGCCTGAATATTTTCTTGATAATCAACATTTTTATTGAAAAAATCTAATTGACGTTGGCAAAAAGATTCTACTCCCACAAATACTTTATATAATCCTACATTTTTAAGTTTTTTTAATATATCAACTGAATAATTAATATCCTTTGGACATGAAGTTATATAAAATGGAATATTAATCTTTTTATCCCCCATTAAATCACAAAATTTATTTAATCTATTAATATTATTTTTATCATATTTTAAAAAGTTATCATCAAAAAACCATATAGATTTTATATTATCATATTTATTTAACAAAAATTCTATTTCGTCAACTATATTTTCAGCAGACCTATAACGATGTTTTTTCCCTTTACAATAAGTATAAAATGTAATTATAGAACAATAAATACAATGACCTTGACATCCTCTACTTGTAATCATAGAAATTACTTTATTAGAAACAAAAGCACGTTCTGGGTAGGGAAGGATGTCCAAATTTTTTATTAATTTTCTGGGAGAAGTTTTTACAACATTGTTATTTTCAACATAGGCAATACCATCAGTGTCTTTATAACTTTCTGAATTAGATATTGCTTGAGCTAATTCTAAAGTGGTTATTTCTCCTTCCCCTAAAACACAACAATTAATTTCTTTAAAGTTAATTAATACTGACTGATATGATAAAGTAGCGGTATATCCTCCCATAAAAATAAATGAATTTGGTTTAATTTTTCTTATTTTTTTTATCATTTTAAATGAAATCAAACGATTATCATCGTATGTAGAAAAGCCAATCATAGTATAATTATTATTTTTTATTTTTTCATACACTTCTTTAACAGTAATGTTTTGACCCATACATTCAATAAGATCAACTTTATAACCTTTTTTTCTTAATAATGAAGCAATATATCCTAGACCTAAATGAGGAACAGTATATCCAGAAATTGAATATTCATTATCTTCTGGTTCATCACATTTGTATGGGGGGTTAATTAAACAAATATTCATATATATACACCTGCCCAAGTTATTTTTTTCTTTTACTCTTAAAAAGAAATACATATAAATTAAAATGATAAAATTATCTATTAATATTTTTATCATAAAAAGAAGAGATATACTAGTATAAATAGTATAAATTATCTATAAATTAAGATGTTGTTTACACTTTTGTACAAGAAATATCTTTTAGCAACTTATATTTATACTTTTGTTTAATCAATCTCAATCACACAATATCGAAATGTAATTATACAGATATTTTCACTAAGTTATTTGTAATAGAAATGGCAATAGCATTTACAATATTGGATGCTTCTAATTTTTCACATAGTATTTTTCTTCTGTATTTTACAGTACTTTCAGAAATATTTAATTTTTCACTGATTTCACTTATGCTATAACCCAAAGCAGTAAATTGTAAAACTTCACATTCTCCTTCATTTAATAATTGATTATCTTCTCTACTAAATAGAGTATTCTTAATATAATTTAAACTTATCTTGCTGTTTAAGTAATCTAATAGTAAAAAATTCTTTCTGATATAATCTTTATTACTTATTAAAATACTTATATATCCAATTGCGTTTTCATTCATAAATATAGGTTCTGCCAGACTATCCCATTCCTGAAAAAAAGAACAATAATAATCATTCTTACTCATTCTTACTCTGTCTTTTTTAATCATAGCTAATGAAACTGTGTTTGTTCCACAGCTTTTTTCAGTTAAATAAACACCTTGTTTAATTAAATGATTAATTCCAGTATTACTTAAATTATTAGTATAATATTTCGATAATACCATACCATTACAATCTGTTATAATAATCACACTGTTATTTGTATTTGAGCTCTTAATAATATTCTCACTATGTTTACTAAATATATCAATTAAAGTTGCATTCTTTTTTAAACTTAATTCTAATTCTTGTTTTTCAGCGACAAGCAATGGCTGTTTTAAATCTTTAGGAACATTATTCTTATAGCATCTTAACCAGGATTCTTGCAACAACTTTTCCTTTTCCGACAAAATTACCACCCTTTCCGACGATTTTCTTTAAATTGACTCAAGAACCAAATAAGCCCACTTAATCTTATTATTCGAGACATAAGTATAAAATTCCTGCATTATTTTATAATTTTTTTATAATTTATTACATAAATTAATAATTAAAATTCTATTGCGTTTAAAATAGTAAAAAAATGTAAATTAAATAATATCATAGTTGTGACAATTATTTCAATTTTAAAAGAAATTACATGACCTTGTGTAATCTTAGTATTATGAAGATTATAAATCATTAAATATCTACATCGGCGACCTAATTTTTTATTATTTTCTCAAATATTAAAAAAATATAATTATAACAAGGTAGCTAACCATATTTTTACCTTATTCTTATCCTATTAATCAAAGTTACCACTTGTAAATCAATTATATTGTTATATCTGTTTCTCTATGTTATTATGCAAACAAAAGAACCAAACAATAGTTTGTAGGTGATTTTATGGAAGATATGCTTAGACTGGCAAGTTCATATGGTTTTCCTATGGTAGTGGCCATCTATCTACTAGTAAGGATTGAACCCCTTATCAGAAGCTTGACTAGATCAGTAGATACTCTGACAATGATGATCGCTCTCCAGAGTGGTGTTAAGGCTAAAGACTTTGATGACTTAAAAACTACCTTAAAGGGAAAATCAATAGATTAATTATGAGTAAATATCCTGGTATAACAAACAAGTACTGGACCAGGAAAAAGGTTAATTTCGGTTTTGGTATTCAAACTTTTGGAATATCAAATTTTGGCTCATCTATTAGCCATGGTACCAGAATGGGCTTTGGAGACTATGGCTTTGGGCAGATAAGGTTTGGTTCTGCTGGCCCTTATCGGGGACCAACCAGTAGTTTTGCTATGATTGATAACTATCAGGGCTATGTGGGGAGATTGAATCTGAAATGTATTTCAGCCAGCGGAGAGCTGGCTGCTGAGGAGATCTACTGGCAAAAAAGTATGGATAAGCGTTCTGCATGTATTCCTAAACCTACTAAAATAGCCAGCCATTATCTTAATTTAAGACGAGCTAAAATTAATGGTCTTACTGCTTACATATATTATCGCTGGAAGAAACTTAGTGATAGTGAAAAAGCGAGATATAAAAAGCTGGCTGAAAATAAGAGAATGTCCGGTATTAATATCTTCCTGAAAGAGTATTTTGCTAAATGGGGATTTGCTAAGGGTAGTTTTGGAGAAGTAGAATTCGGTTCTTGCCACCAACCTCCTGTCTTCTATGGTTTTTCTACTGTTGCTTTTGGAATGGGTTCCTTTGGAACAGCATATCCAGAACCTAGAAGATTAGGTTTTGGAATCCAAACCTTTGGTGAAATCAGGTTTGGCAGTAACTTAAGAAAAGATAGAAAGCTTAGGGAGTTTAGATAATTTTCAAGTGGAGGAATTTAGATGACTTATATCGTTATCTGTGCTAAGTGCAAGCAAAAAAGCATTTGTGAGATTGAAGATATTAATGATCCTGAGGAAAGAAATTGTTCAGTCTGTGGAACAATTGGTGAGGATGTTAAAATAGAAGTTTCTGTTGAAGAAATTATGCCTTCAATAGATTTAATAGCTAAAGGAATGCAATTAAAATAATTGGAGAGGAGGTGATTATTATGGCTAAGGTTACTGGTCCTTTATTCTCCCTTGAGGCTTCAGGTAAATTTGCTAATTCATTGGTGTTTTCCAAATGGAAAGGGATTAATACTGTTAGACAGTATGCTAAGCCAGCTAATACTAATTCACCTAAACAAAGAGCTGTTAAGAATGCCTTTACAGCAGCCAGCGCTCTATATCAACGTCTTTTAGGCTCTGATAAAGACGCCTGGAAACTAAGGGCAAGTGGACAACCTATGAGTGGTTATAATGCCTTTATGGGTATCGCTGTGCAAACTATAATGCATATGAGAACTTTCACCTTGCTTAATTCAGTTCAGGTAGATAATATTACTAGCAATTCAGCTAAGATTAAGCTTACTGCTAGTGAAGATGGTGAAGCAAAGATCTTTTATGGAGAGAATCCTGGCTCCTATAATGACTTTATCACTGTGAATCTGCTTAAGGATACTGAGGTAACAGCTACACTAAGTGATTTGATTGCTAGCAGCAATTATTACTTTAGAGTAATACAAGAAGCTGTCTTGCTTGATTCTCCTGAGAATCTGGCTGTTACTGTAGAAGGTGAGTCTGGTTTTACTAATTATGCTTACAAAGTAAGTGCATTAAGTAAAGCAGGTGAAACATTACCATCTGCAGAAATTACCATTGATGATGGTAATGAAATTCTAGATGAAAGTAATTTCAATAGAATTAGCTGGGATCCTGTAGATGGTGCTGTGCAATATGCAGTTTATCGAAGCGTTTCCGAAGGTGAGGATGCTTCTACTGGTAGAATCGCTTTAATCAATGATACCAGTCTGGATGATACAGGTTTGGAAGCAGATGGTGATGAACCAAATGAAAACACTGCTTATGATCATTATGGTGAGTCTGGCGATTATGATTTTGTGACTCTGTAAGTGTTTTGGTGTTGGTCAAGGAAAAGACCGTTTATGCGGTCTTTTTCTTATATCAAGCTTATTTAAAATCGGGAGGTTATTGAAATGCCTAAAGAATCTAGTCCAAGATTAAAATTGAAAAATCCATCTACTGGTGAATTTGATTGGGATAAAAGTTGGTGGGAGAATACTAATATATTGGATAAACACCCTGGAATAAAAGTAGTGACCTCTTCTACTCTACCTGATGAACCCTGGCTGGGACAGTTTGTTTTTAATGTTGATACTCATAGTCTATTAGTCTGGAATAGCTATAATTGGGTTGATCAGTCTTCAGGTATGTTTGATTATGTACAGGCAGGTGAAGATATTCAGGCTGGCAAGGTGGTTTACATAAATAAAGATGGCCGGATTTATTGTGCTAATTATAATCTTCCGAAGGATTATGGATTACGAGTGCTAGGTATCTCTGTTAGTGAGATAAAGGCTGATGAATATGGACTTGTTAAGCGAAGTGGCTTGATTAAGAATGCTGATTGGCAGCTGGCTGCAGGTGAGGTCTATTATTTAGGTTTAGATGGTGAACTTACTGATAAGGAGCAAAAGAATAAGCTGAATATCTCTGTTGGGGTGGCTTTTAGTTTTGATTCTTTATCCATTAGGATTGTTGAGGTTTAGTTGGATTTTTAAATAAGGATTATGCTTATCTTACTAGAGATATATTCAGTATAAAGATTATGAAAGTTTATAAATCTGATGCATATAATATAATAAATGAAACAAAATAATAATTACTTACCCGGCTAGTATTAACCGGGAGTGCCCTATATAATAGGGATATTATTCTTAAAAAGGCAATCCATTTAAAAGTGGCTTGCCTTTTTTGTTGCATTTAGTTGAAAAATATACCTAATTATTGTAAAATATTAAAAAGGAATGATGTTTAATGGACAAAAAAAATAAAAAAATAGAAAAAATAAAGAAAACGATGCTTGATATGATAAATGATTTTGAAGATGATATTATGGAAAGAGATGACGGGAAGGAAACTTATTTAAACTTTCTGGATGATGTTCTTGAATTTTATAAATTGGACAGCTTTAAAATATACATATAGATATGATGGTATTAATACACGGGCAGTAAAAAAGGGTGAAATATATTATTGTGATTTAGGTGAAAATATTGGCAGTGAGCAGAGTAAAAAACGTCCTGTAATAATTTTACAAAATGATACGGGAAATAAATACTCTTCCACTACAATTGTTGCACCAATAATCAATTCTCCAAAGACTTTACCGGTACACATACCTATAAAAAAAGTGATGAGTGGTTTACAAACAACTGGTGTAATAAGGTTAGAGCACATTAGAGAAATTGCTAAATGTAGATTAGGTATATTTGTGGAAAAAATCGATATTAAATCCTCAGGATGGAAAAATGTTGAGCGAGGAATTAAAATCTCACTTGACATCAAATAAATATTATGTTAATCTTTAATTACAAATAAAAGTTACTTACTCAGCAGTTGCTGAGAGTGCCCAATATGGGATATTAATTAGAAGGGGCGACCTAGGTCACCCCTTCAGTGTTTTTTATGTTATATCACTAATATCAACAGTATCCTTTCCTAATTTGTCATCACCTAAATCAAAATAAAGATTTTTACTAATAGGGTTATAAATTGTTAAATATACATCTTCAAGTTTTGAAATATTATTTTCTTTTAATTTATTAAATAACCATTCTTCTGTAAAACCGTGTTGACTAAGGTTAGCCTTTATAATACTTCCATCTACAATTAATTCAGTACATATGGTTTCTTCTTTCCCTTTTAAATTAAGATCCTCAGGTGTAAGTGGTTTTTTATCTGCATTAGGTAGTACACTTAACATTCCATCAGTTTCCAACATAGCAAAATGACAGTCTTCTATGTTAAAAATACCATTTTCTCTTAACTCTGAAAGTAAATCCCCCATATTAAAACGGGTTTTAGCCATGTTTTTTTCAAGTATTTTTCCTTCATGAATTAAAATAACTGGTTCACCTTCTAATACTTTATTAACTGTTCTATTTTTCAAGGCCGCAAATTGCATTAAATAAGTTAATAAAGCAAAAAGAAATAATCCTAATAAGTGATGCCAGGTTCTTTGGCTTATATCAGTTGCTAAGGTGGCTGCTATTGACCCAAAAGTAATACCATTAATATAATCATAAAATGTTAGTTCAGCTATTTGTTTTTTTCCAATTAATCTAGTTAAAAATAGGATAGCAAAAAAAGCTAGTAAGGTTTGTAATGTTATTTCAATTATAACTTTCATTTTAGATAACTCCTTAGAATTTATTTATAAAGTAAGGGTAAGATAACAGTAATTAACAAATACACAGGAGGTTAATATGAGCTTATTAACGCAGGCTATCCTAACTATTTTATTTATTTTTCTTGTTATTGGTCTACTTTATTATCTCCACCAAAAGGAATTATTATGAAATTCAAGCACTTACTGCTAATAGATATTTTTCTTCACATACATGATAAAAGTAAATTACCTTGAACTTCTATATAGTCCAAGGTAATTTATTTTAATCCTCCATGATCTAACTTTATATAAAAAGATACACCCTTTCCTTCATTTTCCACCCAAATTTGACCCTGATGAATTTTCACTACGGTTTTTACTATAGCCAGCCCTAAGCCATGCTTTCCATCAAAACCCATTTTATATTTATCAAAGATTTCATTTATCACTTCTGGATTTATAACCGGGCCATCATTCCAAATTTTTAAGAGAATATAATTATCATTAGCTCCGACAACTTTTTTAGCATTAACAATAATTTTTTCTTTGGCATATCTTATTTGGTTATCAAAAAGATTTTCAATTGCAATTATTAATTTTTCTTTATCTGCAAGTATGTCTATTTCCTCCGTATTTAGTTGCCAATGAATATCTTTTCGATACCAGGTGAATTTTTCTACTAATTTTTCGAGCATCTTTGTAAAATTAAATCTTTGTTTTTCTAGACTTTGCACTGATAAATAATCAATTTTAGAAATATTTAATAACAAGCGTACTCTCTTTTCCATTCTTTCAGTCTCTTCTTCAATTACCTTTAAAGAATTTTCTAGATTTCCCTGAGGAAATATGCCTTCTCTAATAGAACAGGCATAACTCCTTATAACCATTATAGGGGTTTTAAATTCGTGTGAAACCTGCTGTAAAAAATCTTCTTGTTTTTTATTATGCTCTATTAATTGGCAGCGCATCCAGTCAATAGTTTCAGCTAATTGTCCAATTTCATCATTTCTATCTAAAGATATTTCTTTATCCCACTTTCTAGCAGCAATATCTTTAACTCGTTCTTTAAGAAGCAAAAGAGGGCTTGTTAAATATCTAGCTATAAACAAAGAAGCAATCCAATTAATTAAAAATGAAGACAAGAGAACAGAAAGTAATCTTAAGATAGTAGTTCGCATAAATGAATCACGATATGCACCAAGTAGATATGAAGCAAGATAACCCTTTTCTCCATTTATTTCTACTTTTCTAATGATATACATAATATATTGTTCATTAATAATCGTAGAATATTGTTTGATATCTTCTCTCTGTTCATTGGCACTATTTATTACTTCTAACAATATATCAGAAGTAATTTCCCTACCCCTGATATTTCCTTGCTCTGTAATGAAAATATGTCTAACTATTCCCGGGTGTCTTTTAAAATCTCTATCCGGAGCAGTTCTACTACTATTCTCAGGAAACTGATCTCTATCATATTCAAGAAAATATCTCTGGGCTTCTTCAATTCTAGCGAATGACTCGTTAGTAAATGAATTTTTTAAAACAATCGGCATCAGTAGCATAAATATCAATAATGAAATGGTCATCACAAGACCTAATATAAGCCAGATTTGAAAAGCTAAAGGCTTCTCTTTTAGCCAGGATTTCATGATTTCACCAACCTATATCCATAGCCATATACAGTTTCAATTTTTAATAATGGCATTTTTTTACGAAGCCTTCTTACCAAATCATCAACCACTCTATCTGTTCCAAAGTAATCATCTCCCCAAAGTACATTTAAAATTTGATCCCTACTTAGTAGTTTTTGAAGATTATCTAAAAAGAATATAAACATATCAAATTCTTTAGATGTTAAGTCCAGAAGATTTTCTTGATCATCAATTACTCCTCGATGTTCTCTATCTATTTTGTATATTGAATATTTTTCCACACTTTCCTTAAATTCATTTTTATCTCCATAAACCCTCTCCAGTATTTTGCTACAACGTATTACTAACTCTCGAGGTAAAAAGGGTTTTGCTAAATAATCATCGCTTCCTTTTTCTAAACCCACAATCCTATCAAGATCAGCATCTCTAGCTGATATAAAAATAACAGGTGTTGATTGATTATGTTCTTTAATATGACTTATTACCTGATATCCATCAATATCAGGTAACATAATATCCAAAATCCAAAGATCTGGTTGATCTTGAATTTTCTTCATAGCTTTTTCTCCTGTAAAAAAAGAAGTAACTTGCCAGCCTTCTTTTTCAAGATATGAGCTTAATAATTGATTTAAGTTTTTATCATCTTCGAGTAAATAAATAGAATAAGATATTTTAATCACCTCAATTTCTTAACAACTATAATTTATTCATAACTTAAAGCAATCACTGGATCCAGTTTGGATGCTTTTAGTGCTGGATATATACCAAAAAAGAGTCCTATCACCAGGGAGAATAAAAACGCTAATAGTATTATAGGTAAAGAAATTACTAAAGACCAACCCCCAATTTGTGCAACTCCATATGCTGCCAGACCACCAATTAGCACTCCTATAATACCGCCAATGCTACTTAAAGTAAGGGCTTCTATTACAAATTGACTAAGGACATGTTTTCTCTTGGCCCCCAAGGCCTTCCTTATTCCAATTTCTCTTGTTCTCTCAGTAACTGAAACCAACATGATATTCATTATACCAATTCCACCAACTAAAAGAGAGATGCCTGCTATTCCACTTAACATTAAAGTCATAGTAGCTGTTACTTGATTAATAGTATCCAGTAACTGATCCTGACTATTTATACTAAAACTATCAGCATCATCAAAGTATGAGTTTAACAAATAACGAATTTGTTCTACTGCATCTGCTGCTTTATCAGATGAAACTGCCTGAGCTACAAAACTGTCAATAAAACGATTTGATGAAAACATGGCTTGATAGGTAGATATAGGGATATATGCATTGCTATTAAAATCTCCAGACATGCCCCGACTCTTCTCATCCATAACACCTATCACGGTAAAAACATATCTTCTATCATTATTTAAAAAAGTTATATTTGTTCCAACTGGATTATCCCCTTGATACAATTCATTGACTATTTCAGAGCCAAGCACTATTACACTACTGTTATTATCAAGATCATATTCTCCAAAAAATCTACCATATGAAGGATAATAGTTATTAACTTCCTGATATCCTATTGTTGTTCCTATAATATTTGTTCTAAAGTCTTCATGAGCTAAGATTAAGTGACCGGATGTTTGATTTTGAGGCACTACGTGTTTTATAGCAGGACTATATTCATTAATAGCTTCTCCTAATTCCATAGTAAATACATTTTGGGCAGTACCACTTAATTGCCCAAAAAAGCCCCTGCTTCTACCAGGATTGATATTAATTATGTTTGAACCCATATCTGCAATCTGATTTGTTACCTGAGCCTGACTGCCTGAAGCAATAGATATTACAGCAATTACTGCCCCAACTCCAATAATGATCCCTAACATAGAAAGAAGTGTACGTAATTTATTACTGGATAAGCTTCGTATGGCAATTTTAAATGTTTCAAATAACATTATTATATCACCTCATCTTTGTGTATTAAACCATCAATAAGATGAATAGTTCTATTGGCATGATCGGCTATTTCTGGTTCATGGGTTACTAATATTACTGTATGTCCTTGATTATTCAAATCATGAAATATATCCATAATTTCATCTCCGGTTTTAGTATCAAGATTTCCTGTTGGCTCATCTGCTAGTATTAATGAAGGATTGTTTACCAATGCTCTAGCTATTGCCACCCTTTGTTTTTGACCACCAGAAATTTCATTGGGATAATGAGCAAGGCGATGACCCAACCCAACCTTCTCTAACATCTCTTTGGCTATCTCTCTTCTCTTATTTTTTTTTACACCTTTATAGATAAGTGGTACTTCCACATTATGAAGAATTGATGTTCTGGATAGTAAATTAAATTGTTGAAATACAAAACCTATATAATTATTGCGTATTTCAGCTAGTTGCTCAGCTTTCAAAGATGAAACATCATTTCCATCAAGATAATAAGAGCCAGAACTAGGATGATCAAGACAACCTAATAAATGCATTAAAGTAGATTTTCCAGAACCTGAAGGACCCATAATAGCAAGCATTTCTCCTTTTTTAATTTGGAAGGAGATACCTTTGAGTGCTTTAACTTCAATTTCGCCATTTTTATAGATTTTCACTAAGTCTTCCACTTTTAGCATTATCGCCTTCCTCCCATCATACCAACTGGCATTCCTCCAGGCATTCTATTTTGAGAATCAACATTGCCTGCCTGTTGGAAGGTGTTGATTAATATTTCATCCCCTTCATTTAAACCAGACTCAATTACAATACGTAAACCGCTACTTAAGCCTGTCTCAACGGGAATAGTCTCACTACGTCCATTATTTGATTTTACTACAAAATCGTTACCTCCCTGGCTAAAGACAGCAGTAATAGGGACAACTAGCTTATCTGCGACTTGCTCTACTATTATATCTAACTGTGCTGAGCTATTTAAAATCACTGGGAAATCTGTTTCATCTAGAGTCACTGTTACAGGCAAGGTTACTACACCACCTGAATTATCTGCTTCATCTGCTACCCTTGTAACTTGACCATTAACAACTACGCCTGATAATGAACTAAGAGAGACCCTTGCTTCTTGTCCTGTTTGCACTGTTTGGAAATTGCTTTCTTCAATACTTATCTCTATTTGCAAACGACTAATATCTTTGATTGTAGCAACTTCTCCACTGCTATAATAGTTTCCTACACTAACATAGATATTTGTAATTATCCCCGAGAAAGGGGCTTTTAATTGCATATTTTCTAAATCATTGCTGGCCAATTCTAAATTAAGTCTTGCTTCTTCAATCTCATTTTGAGAACCATTTATTTTTACCCTATTATAGGTATTTAATCTTTGTAGATATCTTAAATTTGCTTCTGTTTTATCGAGTTCCATTAATACCTGACCTTTTTCAACCACATCCCCTTCTTCTACATAAATATTAGTTATTCTTGTACTACCACTACTATTGGGAGGAAATGTAAGATCCTCCTCATTTATTGGCTTGATAAAACCTTCAGCACTAATGGTCCTTTCTAGGCTACCTCGTTGTACCTGATGAAGCATTCCAGGTTCTATTATGCGTTGACTTGTAGTTTGCTCCTGCCTATTATTCCAGATATAAAGAACAGAAGCTCCTAAAAAAACTAATACTAAAAGAAATATAACAATTTTCTTGTGTCTCTTCAACATTATAAGATACCTCCTAATAAATCATCTATATTAATAAATTTTGTGAACCTAAGCTTATTGATTAAAAAATTATCTTCTAGACTTTTATAGTTCATAATGTTCGGCAGTAGATTTTTGATAATTGAGTTCTGCTCTTTGCAAAAATATCTCTGCAGTTTTTAGTTCAAGATTTTCTTTCATTGCATTACGGCTTGTATATCCAATTCATCAATATTTTCAAAAGCCATCACAGTTAAGCCAGCATAAAAACTAAAAACAAAGATATTAAAACTAGACAAATCCTTTTCATATTTAAACATCCCCCCTAGTATAAATCTATCATTATAAAAATTATATAACAAGAATGTCTTGATAATATCAAGGAAATATGTGAAATTATGAGAAAGCAAAGTAAAAATTATAATTGTTTTCATTTCTTTGGCAGTAAATTTAGTCAAATAATTGCCTTAAAACTTTTGCTTAACTAAAGAAATGAATAAAAAACCCCATTTGAACATGCGAAATCAATTACTTCTAACAGCAAGGTATACATTTTTCTGGAAGTAGTAAAAAAGAGGCTGAAGAAATGTATGGAGCTGCAAAAGATAATAATGTTTTACTGATAGAACCTTTATGTACCGCTTTCAACCATTTGTTTTTAAACTAAAGGAAATGATAGATGATGGAGTTATCGGTAAAATAAAAGAAATTAAGGCTAATTTCGCATTTGATATTAGCAGCCAGGAAAACAATATTAGAAAAAGTGCAAAACTGGATGGTGGTGCTTTAAATAATATTGGTTGCTATACAGTTAATATAGCCCTTTATTTAACTACTATCTGAAAAATAGATATTTTTTCTTTCAGAATTTATAGGATACAGTATATCTGAATATTTACTCATTGAGATCACTCTCCTCAAAGAGCCTGGACGCACTTTTTCAAAACATATCTACACCCTTTAATCAGAGTCAAATAGTTCCATTGTACTAATATCTCATTTTTTAGGGAACCAGTGCCGGGTGCGATTAGCAATCCCTACCAAACCAAGCATTACAGGTACTTCAACCAGAACGCCAACAACAGTAGCCAGAGCTGCACCTGAAGTCAAACCAAAAATACCATTGCAGTGGCAACAGCTAATTCAAAGAAATTACTGGCTCCAATCATGCTGGCTGGTGCTGCTACAGAATGTTCTAGCTTCAAGGCCTTAGATGTACCATAAACCATAAAGAAAATAAAGAAACTTTGGATTGTCAATGGTACAGCAATTAATAATATGTGAAGTGGATTGTTTATAATAGTATCTCCCTGGAATGAAAAGAGTATAATAAGTGTTAATAATAAGCCTATTATTGTCAAGTTACCCAGTTTCTTAAGAACTTTGAATATTTTATTTATGAATAACAATATTAATCTAATATACAAAAAATTCCTCCTAGTAAAACTAATTTTAATTATTATGCAAAAATCCCAGAGAGCTATACAAGTCTAAAACTTTATTTTTTAAGAAGTAAAAAAATTCCCTTCTAGAAGTGTTTTGTTCGGAAAAACCATTGAAAATAAGTGGCTAAGTTCAGAAACACAACTAAAAGAAATGCAATGAATATACTAAACAACTTATTTTTAAGCATTTTAACTTCTCCTCCTTTTAAATATACACTCTATATTTTTTAAATTTTTTCTGTAATTTGACAACTTTATAATCAAACATTTTTATCTCAACATTCTTTATTTATCTTATATTTATCAATATATTATCAAGTTCTTCCTTACTTATTTCACCTTTAGCATAACGCTCTTTAGCTATCTCTTCAGCCCGATTTACTTGATAATTAGATTGATTGATATCTATTGTAATCGGAACTGGAACTAGCATTATTCATATTATTCAAATAATATATTACAGCAATGATGACTATTATCCAAAAAAACATTATAAATCCACCTCTACCCATCATTCCCATTCCAAAGCCCATAATATAATCCACCCCTTTCCTTATTATACTTTCTCTCCTTACCAGGTAATTCTATTATAGCAATTTATTGTGAAGAACTTATGAATTTTTACCTTAGTAATCATATAATTTTAATCAGTTTAGAATTTTTTATACAAACTTTGTTTTTGTAACATCATTGTACTTTATTGTTTATAATATAGTGTGATGAAATGGTGCAGAAAAAACGAGGAGGTTTATGATGAGTAAAAATTTCGAAAATCAAAATATTAGAAGTATTAGGCAAGAAATGAGAGATATGAGACATATGATGCATCACATGATGAACATGATGAATAATATGATGCATATGATGGAAGATATGATGCATATGGTCCACGAAATGAGGGAAGAAATGAGAGAAATGCATGAAATGATGGATGATATGAATTCACATCAAAAGGAATAATAGGATAAATAATCTTTTACAAGTGATGATTTAAGCGAGGCATCTATATTAAATAAATAGACAGTTTATTCTTTAAAAACAAACTGTCTATTATGATATTTATGATTATCTCCTTTTATTAAGGTTATTTAAAATTTCATCTAATTCATCTTTATCAATTTCTCCTTTAGCATAACGTTGCCGAGCTATTTCTTTGGGATCTTCGTTTGTATACCCTTTATTATTTGTATTAATATTTTTAATTAAGTAGACAACTCCAAAGATTACTAGTGCCCAAAAAATAACCATCATAATAAACCTAAACACGTGACCCCCATATGACCAATTGAACATATGCATTATTTCCACCATCCTTATTAAATAATTAAAGTTTATACATTGATCTTTATAAAACACTTTATGAATTTGTAGGTATAGAAACTATAAATCTTGTACCTTGATTAATTCCGCTACTTTCTACATTTATTTTACCACCCATAGATTCAACAAAATCCCTGCATATGGTAAGACCTATTCCAGTACCACCTGTTTTCAGTTGAACGAGACTTATCTGTTCGATAAAATCTCTCAAAAATAAAGGGCAGATCTTTATTGCTAATGCCAATACCAGTATCAGATATTTCAAATATTATTTTATCTCTTTTTTCTTCAAGTAATACTCTTATCTCGCCACCATCTGGAGTATATTTAACTGCATTTGATAATAGATTTATTGCTATCGATTCTATATTTCCTGAATCAGATTTTAAATTAATGCCAGACTGTATCTTTTCTTTAAACTTAACATCTGCTCCATAATTAAATCCTTTTACTATATCTTCTTGACTATTTTTAGCAGTAAGCATCAATATTGGTAAAGAGCTATCCTGTCTAATCTTTTGACATACTTTTTCTCCACTTATCTTAGGAAGCATTAAATCAAGAACTACTATATCTGGTTGAAATTCCTTTACTAATAATAGTGCTTCTTCACCATCACTTGCTGTATTTACAATATAATTTTCTTTCTCTAGATAAACTTTCAGAACCTTTAAAATTTTTTCCTGGTCTTCAACCAACAATATCTTTTCTTTCATAAATTATCACACTACCCTATTTAAAAAATATTATAAGAAAGATAAAACCAAAGACACAATTATATTTTAAAGAATGCCTTTGGTTCAAGTGGATTAACTTATCATTTGTATTCTATAATTCCTTAATCAATATCTATTCATAACCTGCTTCTTCAACAGCTTAATATATAATTATACTCGTTCTGATAATGAAATTTTCTTTTTACTTATAAAATATCCTGAGACTAAAGCAGTAATTGGTATGGAAATAATTAGACCTATACTTCCTGCTAATCCACGTACTATTTCTGTTGCTATCATATCCATATTGATTATTCTTAACCAATTTACTTCATATCTTTGAATTAGTAGAAGCAAATGAATAGAACCACCAACATAGGCAAGAATCAGAGTATTTGCCATAGTACCCATAATATCTCGTCCAACATTAAAAGAAGCAATAGTTAATTCCCTAAAACCCATATCTGGATTTGCTTTTTTAATCTGCTCGGCTGTTGAAGCTACAGACATACCTACATCAGTAATTGCTCCAAGAGAACCGATAATAATTCCAGCAAATAAAAGACCCCGAATATCTATAGGTAAATCTCCAGTAAGTAACATCTGGGCTTCACTACTACTAAGACCTGTTAGATGGGATATATTCCCAATGTAATAAGCCAGTAAACCAGCTATTAACACACCAACACTTGTTCCAACAATGGCGGCAAAGGATTTGGAATTAAATCCTCCAATGATAACAAGAATAACAACAATTATTAAAATAGCTGCCATACTGGCGACTGGTATTGGTGAATAACCAGCTAAAAGTAGAGGCAACATTCCCTGGAAGATAACAATAGCACTTAAGGCCAATGTTATTAAGGTTTTTAATCCCTGTAATAAACCTACTAAAAGTATTAGAACAATAAAGATTATCGTTAAATACAAGAGACCTCTATCTCGTACTATATCCTGCAAAAAGTAATTTATCTGTCCATCCTGTCTATAAGCTGCTATAACAAGCTCTGTACCTTCTTCAAGATAAACATTGGCATAATTACTGGAAGAAATATATAAATTGTTAATATCTACTATATCCCCTTCAAGTGGTCCACTTATTAATACAACTCGGGCAACTTGCTCTAGTTCAACAAAATCATTATCATGCTCTATATCTTCTACAGTTAAAACCTGAGCTCTGTAATAATCCTCTACACCTTCATCCTCACCAGCTTCCATTGCAGCTAGATTAGTACTGTAAAAAAAAGAAGAACTTAGTAAAAATAATATTAAAAATACTAGTAAATAAAGACGATTCCTATTCATTTTGTCTCAACTCCACTTATTAGATATGCATAATAATAGTATCCAGCTGAACCAGCTTAAGACTAGTTTTTTTGAACCTTAATATAGAATAAATTTACTTAATAACTGTTAAAAAAGTAATCTCATGTGACTCTTTACCAACCTCAATACGAGCAAGTATTTCATAAGTCTTAGCATCTATTATAATTGCCTCATTATCACGAGCATTAGTTACAACTACCCTTTTCCCATCAGGTGTAAATTCCAAATGATTAGTATATTCCCCTGAAGCTATATAGCGTTCAACTTCCCGTTTTTCTGCATCAATTATAGCTACATTATTAGTAATCCTATTAGCTGTCCAGATCTTTTTACTATCGGCGGAAACAATTACTCCATGAGTACCTTCCCCTACACTAATTTCATCAACAAGTTCAAAGCTACTTAAATCTATTACTGAAATACTATTAGATATCCAATTAGCAGTATAAGCAAATTTTCCATCAGGGGCTATCCTGCCTTCATTAGGTCCCTCGCCAACAGGAATTGTCTTTATTACTTCAAAATCAGGAATAGAAATGATTGAGACATCATTTGATTCTAAATTTGTTAGTAAAGCATATTTCCCTTCTGGATGAAAGTCTATATGACTGGGACTTTTTCCAATACCTTCTTCAATTACTTTAATAATCTCCTGAGTCTCAGTATCAATGACAGTTACTTCACTTGCTGAACCTGAGGCAACAAGAATATATTTACCATCAGGACTCATATCAATACCATGTGCTGTACTCTTTATTTCTAATGTTTTATATAGACTATTATTTTCTAAATCATAAATTTGAATTAGGCCATTTTGAAAATCTCCACTATATAAAAATCTTCCATCATTAGTGATTTCAATACCATGAGAAGCCTCTTCTCCAATTTCAATAGTATCAATCAATTTTTCAGCATCAATATCTATTACCGATACTGTACCGCTGGCTGCATTTGGTATATATGCCAGGGTTCTATTACTCTGATTGATATTCCAATTGAATAGATGATCATAGCCACGGATGTCATTAATTCTTAATTCAATATAGCCTGTTTGATCAGTGTAGAACTTCTCCTCTTCTATATAGTCATTCTTTATACTTATCATTGCAACAGGATGGTGACTTGATTTGCTTTCCCATTGCCAGCTTATATTCTCAGCTGATAATTCCCCACTTTCATTTCTTGCTTCTATTTTGTTCTCAAAATCTTTATCCAATAAATTACCACTATGTGTTGTCATATAAACTCTAAATAATAATTCATCTGAATCCATCTCATCTGGATTAAGAAATTCTACTTCCAGAAATACGCCTTCTCCACTGGAGGTGCGCATCAATGTCTCTTCATTATTTGCAAACGCAGATAATGAAATAGAAATCACAAGACTTAAAAGTAAAGCAAAAGATAAAAATATTTTAATTCTTTTAATTAACATTATAGATCACCTTTCCATTTTTAAAATTTAGTAGCACAAAGCTATCAATTATTATAATAAGATAAAATCATAAAGAAATTATGAATTTCGTTATGATTAAACATATTTTTTTACTAGGTTTTATGTTATTAAAGATCATTTTTTTTATTTTTATGACCATGACTGTTCCCGCTACAACAACCTCCACCTTTGGCAAAGAAGATCCAATAAATAAGTCCTATAAAAATAACTACACCTATAATTGTACTCATCTATTTAAACCCCCCTATTCATGATGATGTGCGTGTTTTTCGTCTCCTTTTTTTTCATCCTCATCGTGACCACCCATCATACCTTTCATCATAAAGATATGCATAAGAGGACAAAGCAATAAAAATATAATCCCGAAGTTTCCACTTCCTCCTCTACCGAGAAGTAAAAATCCTCCAATCATAACAACACAACAAATTAACATCATCCATAAATGATTTCCATGTTTATTCTCTTTACTAGCCATTATAACACCCTTTCTAAATTAAATTTTATTCTTTTCAGTTAAAAGCGTTACTAGATACCCGTACAAGGTATTCTGAGATTTAAGATAACACTAATTGCTATTAAAGTCAAGTTTTCTTATAATCAAAGCTGCAAATATATATAATACTACTCCAATAATAAAGCTTATATTAAAACCAAATTGAAGAGATATAGTTATTGTTAATGCTGATCCTAGTACAGAAGCTATCCCATCCACACCCCAAAAGTACGGAACCCAGCTTTGATGATTTTGCTTCTGCAATTTCTTTAATACCATAGGAAAAGGGATGCCCATTAAGAAACCAAGGGGTAATAATAAAGCAGTGACAACAGCTATTTTTGATATGAAAGAATTAAATCCTTGCCAATAGATCAAATGATTAATAAGCAAAAGCTCTACAATGCTTAATATAGATAAATAGAGTAATGGAGTATAATCAGTAAATAATTCTTTCTTTAACTGAACGAAGTTAGCCATTCCCGCTCCTAATAAAATCACTGTAACAATTGTAACAAAAGAAGTTGTTGGATGTTCTAAAAAAACACTCATTTTTTGAATTAGACTTATTTGAATAAACATAAAAGCCATACCTAACAAGATGAAAATTATAAAATTAGTTTTAAAACTAATTACTTTAAGCATTTTATTTTTCTTAAACAGCGTAATAAGAAAAATAATTAGCAATATGGATAAGGAACCCAATATAATTACCAACAGAGTCCTAGGATTACCTCTCTGCATATGATAAAAGAATGGTTTATTATCAGTAGTTACAGCAAGATTAATAGGAGAGCTATCAATAATTCCTTCAAGACTTATGTCCCCTCTTCTGTATTGATTAAGGATTCGCTCTTCAACAAAGCCTGGCATATGAATTGGAACAAAATTATTTTCTTCAACTCTTAAGTTTATTTCCATCACTTCCATCGGAGTAAATGGTTCCGCTTTTATCATAAGAATCGGATACATATTAGTGTGTTGGTTTCCAAAGATCACAAAATGGTCTACTATTCTTTCATGGGATATTCCTAATTTCTCAAAATAACTTATTGAGGTTGTTAACATCTTTGTTAAATCGTTACTGGCATGAAAAAGAAAACTTAGATTTCCTCCTGGACTCAACTTGTCAAAATAATCACCTAATGCTTCCTCGGTAAATATAAAATTTTCCGAAAGGGTATTAGCAACATTATCTCCAATATTAGTCATAACAAGTCCTAAATAAATTTGATCATATTTTTCATTAGTATTTCTAATAAAACTCCTGCCATCTCCAATTACAGTTTTTACCCTCTGGTCTTCATATATATTACCACTAAAGTCTGCTAATTCTCTACTAGCATTAATTGTCCCAGGATTTATTTCAATTGCTGTAATATCCTCAATTCCTGCTAAAAAAGAATATATTATTTCTTCTCCTCCACCACTTCCTATTATAGCAACCTTTTCAGGGCTACCAAGTTCAAAGGGCAAGTAGCCTATTCTGTTTTTAAGGTATTCAACTTTTGACAGATCACCATCAAATTGAATTATTCGAGAAAAAGCCCTACCGTTGAGACCAACAATCATCTCATTAGGTCTCATTTCATTCCACAAAACATCTGTTTTGGCAAATGAATCCCAGGAGCTAAACTTAAATTCTCCATGTTCTCCAAAACCAACATATGGACTGGATAAAAAGCTATTAAAATTGTTTTGATAATAGGAGACTATGTTTCCAAATCCCAATATAATCAAAAGACATATGGGCAAAATTATAGCTAAATTCCTCTTATTGAAATTTAATACAATAAACAATATTAATAAAAATATAAATGAAATAACAATAGCCTGTATGGTACCTAAATAAGTCATTAATAACATGGCTGTTAACAGACCGCTAATTCCACCTATTAGATCTATAAAATATACAAGATAAGTATTGGATTGTATTTTAAATAGATATGAAATAATACCTCCTCCAAAAATAAATGGTATCATTCCTAGTATAATATACCATATTGGTGATCCTAAATAAGGTGCCATAAAAATCAAAGTGATTGAAGCTAGATAAGTAAAAAGATAAACAATTAGGAATATTTTTAGATTAAATTTATTTTTATTAAATAAATAATAAACCAATATTCCTCCTATGCCCAATCCTAAAATAGAAAAAGATATTACTAGATAAGAATATTGATTTGATAGAATTACTGAAAATAGTCTATTTGCAATTAGTTGATAGAAAAAAAGTGTTAATGAAATTAAAAATAATCCTGCTAAAGATTGATACTTCCTTTTAATCATTCTATTTCCTCCTCATTAGCCTTTATGCAATTTAATACCCGTATATGGTATCGTTATTTAAAAATAACATTTTTATCTTTTTAAGTCAAGTAAATCAATAAATTTTAATCTTTTTTTAATCTTTAAAAAATAGGCAAGTAAGTAGATAAATTAAAATTATATTATAATAAACTTAAAAAATTGACATTAACTTGATAGAGCTTTATAATATTACTATATAGGGGTACCGTATTTAGAAAGGATGATTTCAATGGGATTATCAATTAACTTATTTGGAATTTTTATTGCTTTAGGCTCTATTATGGGTCTTTACGTTTTGATTAAAGAAGGAAAAAGAAAAGAAATGAATATTGATGAATTATATAATATAGTAATTGGTGCATTTATTTTTGCTATTATCGGGGCCAGAATTTATTTTGTTCTTGCTTTTAGTCCCCAATTTTATCTGGAAAATCCTTTACAGATATTATTTATTCATCAGGGAGGATTATCTATCCAGGGAGCACTTCTAGGAGGAATAATTTTCACCGCAGTTTATACAAAATATAAAAAAATGTCATTCTGGAAAGTTGCCGATGCTTTTGCACCTGCACTGATTGTGGGCCAAGCCATAGGAAGAATCGGCTGTGATGTGTTTGGTGTTGAGATGAGTACCCCTAGAGTATGGGGTGTAAATGTAAATGGACTGATTCTTCATCCAACTCAAATCTATGAAGCACTTCTTAATTTTGCTCTTTTTTTAGTCCTATGGAATTACAGGGATAAGATTAAATATAATGGCCAAATATTTGGACTATATTTACTGGGCTTTTCTTTTAACCGTGCTCTTGTAGAACTTTTTAGAACAAACCCAATAATTATAGGACAGATAACTATTGCCCGCGTTACAGCTTTTGTTTTTGCGATTATTGCCATTGGGATGTTGTGCCTTATTCGTAAAGATGAAAACACTATTAATAATAAAAAACCAGTTTCCCCTGCAAGCAAAAAAAGAGATGGTATGATAATTTTTATACTAATGTTGGTTTCTACACTTATATATTATTATATCTATCTATAAAAAATATATCTATAGGAATACAAACTTTCCACTTGTATTCCTATAGACAGTCCTGAGCCAGCTTACTACCCACAATACTTTTAAGTACATTAGCTGTACAACGGCGAATATCTTTTTCTTCAATTATACCCCTTCTCTAACTAAGCCATGATTTCTTTTTTATAAAACCTAGCACCAAGTATAATTAAATCATTTCCTGCCTTCATGGCCAGTCCATTATTAGCCAGACCTTTCTTTGTTGAAAACCAGTCTTTCATAACTACACCATCAAAACCCTAATCATTACGTAATACCTTAGTACAAAGATCGTGACTAATTAGAGCATAAATACTGTTCTCCTTATTATAATTAGTATGCCCAAACATTTTAGATGAATTTCTTTATTTAAAGTGTCTATCAATATCACACTTCCTTAATAATCCCACGTTTAAAGGCAGAAAGTAGAAGCTCTAGATAGGTAATTTCTTCTTTCAATTTCTCTCCTATGTCTGTATCAGCAACCTTTGTTCTACTGGACACTGTTTCAACAATAGCCCTGGAAGAAACAATATCTCTTTCTTCTTCTATTGCTTTTTTTCTTGATTCACAGGGATCATGTGAAACCAACATTAAACCATATGAATTATAAATCAAAGTATATCCCCCAAGTCCTGTCTTAGCTTGATAAGCCTTAGACATACCTCCATCAATTACTATCAATTTTCCATTTGCTTTAACTGGATTCTCACCTTCTTTACTAATAACAGGGACATGACCATTGATTATATGGGATTTAGAGGGGTCTAGATCAAATTCTTTTAATATATTATTAGAAATCTCCTCATCATCTCTATACTTATAATAAGGATTTTTCTTCTCTATATATAGAGTTTCCCCATTTTTTTATGGTAAACAAACCAAAAGTTATCAACAAGT